>CAJXME010000137.1 GCA_913056245.1 uncultured Alphaproteobacteria bacterium
CTTCTTATCGATTGATGGCGTCGAGACGGCTTATCCTTTGGTGGCGGGCAAAGATGTTGATCAATTGCCCTTCTTTGATCGGATAGGCGCCTTTTTCAAATATCTGATCTTTGGCGCAGAAGCCCTTAATTAATCACAATATTTTAGGATATGGTCCGAAGTATGGCTGGATTTTTCATCTCATTTGAAGGCGGTGAGGGGAGTGGCAAGACCACTCAAATCAAATTGCTGGCCAATTGGATTCAAAGCGTGTGGCGCGGCAAAGTCACCCAAACCCGTGAGCCGGGCGGCACCCATGGCGCCGAACTCATCCGGCAATTGCTGGTGACCGGCGATAAAGAACGTTGGGATAGCGTCACCGAAGCCTTGCTGATGACGGCCTCACGCCGTGATAATCTGATGCGGATCATTAAACCTGCCCTCGATGATGGTGATGTGGTCATCACCGATCGTTTCTTTGATAGCACTTCGGTTTATCAGGGGCTTGTTGGCGGTGTTGCCCCGGAGATCATCACGGCGTTAAACACACTTTGCCTTGATCATATCAGCCCCGATATCACGATACTGCTCGATATTGACCCTGAATTAGGGCTTAAACGAAGCAACCGCGTCGAAAATGCCGAAACGCGCTTTGAAGATATGGGGCTTGAATTTCATCAGCGTGTCAGGAAAGCCTATCTCGATTTGGCGCAATCAAATCCAGACCGTTTTATCGTCATTGACGCCAGCCGCAACGAAAAGGCGATCCATGACGATATCATCGCCCAACTCGAACCTATATTAAAAGCCGCGCAAGCCTCGTGATGGTTGATCAAGACGACATTCATCATCCAAGGCATACCGAGGCTTTAATCGGTCATGATCATATCATTTCAGCAATCTCCAATCGTGATCACGATCGGCGGCATCACGGCTTTATCCTGAGCGGCCCGAAAGGCATTGGTAAAGCCACGACCGCTTATCGCGCCGCTGAACAATTGATGGCCGCGCCGAAGGAAACAGGGCTTTTTGGTGATACAGGCCATGGGGTGGACAGCGATGACCCTAATCTTCGCTTAATCCGTGCCGGCTCTCATCCTGACGTCATGGTGGTGGAAGGTGATGCTTCCAAGGCTAGCGGCGGCATCAGTGTTGATCAAATCCGCGCGATCATCCCTTTTCTTGCCCATACCCCATCGCGTGGAAACTGGCGGGTGGTCATTATCGATAGCCTTGATGAAATGAACATCAACGGCGCGAATGCGATGTTGAAAACCTTAGAAGAACCGCCTGAACAAGCCGTCATTATGATGATCCATCATCAATCAAAGCCGGTCTTGCCAACGATCCGATCCCGCGCCCAAACGTTGCGGATGAACCCTCTTGGCTTTCAGGACACGCGCGATGTTATCGCCACTCTTTTCCAAGAAGCGGATCGCGATTGGATCGATGTGGCGGCGGCGCTGGCCGATGGCGCCCCGGGAAGAGCGCTGCTGTTTGAACAATCGGGCGCGGTTGATCTTTACGCTGAAACGGCGCAAATACTGGCGGGCGAGTCCACCGATAGTTTGACCATTGATGGCCTTGCCGCAAATTGGGGAGCAGGGGGGGCAAAAAACATCATCCGCCGCCAAATGGCGCAAATGTTTTTACTGCGATTGCTGATGATGGCCGCGCGACTGGCCACGGGTAAGGGCGATGATGCGGCGCGGCCTCATTTGGATATTGAAGACCGCGCCATCCATCAGATTTGCCAAAAGCATTCCGCGTTGCAATTGGCGGAGTGGCACCAGCAGTTTCAATCTCGGTTTACCGAAGCCGAACGGGTCAATCTTGATGCTGTGCCGATCGTCTATGACTTGCTGGAACAATTGGTTGGCAAACCGCGATCATCTTAGGCCTGCCAAATAAGTTTTGAAGTTGAACCTTGCGCCTTTATGGTGTTCAGGCTAAATCATGTCTAGGTTTTTTGTAAAAACATCACGCCTTTATCATGATCCTTAATTTAAGAGAAATTCATGTCCAAATCCTACTACCTGACCACGCCCATTTATTATGTGAACGATAAGCCTCATATCGGTCACGCTTACACGACCTTGGCTTGCGATGCCTTGGCGCGGTTCAAGCGGCTGGATGGCTTTGACGTGATGTTTTTGACGGGCACGGATGAACATGGGCAAAAGGTGCAGAAATCTGCCGAAGATAAAGGCATTGATCCCAAAACCTTTACCGATCAGGTGAGCCAAAACTTCCGCGATTTGACGGCCACGTTGAACTTCACCAATGATGATTTTATCCGCACCACCGAAGAGCGGCATTACAAATCCTGCCAAAAATTATGGAATACTTTGATCGAAAACGGCGATATTTACCTTGGGTCTTATGCCGGATGGTACGCTGTACGTGGCGAAGCCTTTTATGCGGAAAGCGAGATCACCGATGGCAAAGCCCCGTCCGGCGCGCCGGTGGAATGGGTGGAAGAACCTTCCTATTTCTTCCGCCTATCCGCTTATCAAGACAAATTGCTCGCCCATTACGATGCCAATCCTGATTTTGTCGCGCCGAAATCCCGCTTAAATGAAGTGCGCAGTTTTGTTGCCGGCGGGCTGAATGATCTTTCGGTCAGCCGCGCGAGTTTTTCTTGGGGCGTGCCTGTCCCCGGGGATGATGCTCATGTGATGTATGTTTGGCTTGATGCGCTGACCAATTACATTACGGCCGCGGGCTATGGCCAAGATGATGAAGCGGATCGTTTCCCCAGCCGTTGGCCAGCCGATTTGCATATGGTGGGCAAAGATATCGTGCGCTTTCACGCGGTCTATTGGCCAGCCTTTTTGATGGCGGCGGGCGTTCCATTACCTAAGCGTGTTTATGCCCATGGATGGTGGACCAATGAAGGGCAAAAAATTTCAAAATCGCTAGGGAATGTGATTGATCCTGTGGATATTGCCGAAACCTATGGCCTTGATCAAATGCGGTATTTCCTTTTGCGCGAAGTGCCTTTTGGCAATGACGGTGATTTCTCCCATAACGCCATGGTGCATCGCATGAATGGCGATTTGGCCAATGATCTCGGCAATCTAAGCCAGCGCGTCTTATCGATGATTTTCAAAAATTGCGACGGCGTTATGCCGTCCAAACCAGCCGCATTGGCTGAGGCGGATGAAACAATCTTAAAGGAAGTCGATGGCTTGCTTGAGCGTCAGCGCTATCATTACGACAATCAGCAATTCCATGAAGCCTTAAAAGACATATGGGATGTGGTTTCCGCCGCGAACCGTTATGTCGATGATATGGCACCATGGGCTTTGCGGAAAACAGACTTCGATCGGATGGGGGATGTTCTTTGGGTATTGGCCGAAACGCTTCGTCAGGTGGCGATCCTTATTCAACCGGTGATGCCTGAGGCGTCAGCCGCAATGCTTGATCAATTGGTGGTGCCTGATGATGCCCGCGGGTTTGATCAATTGGGGCAGGGGAGTCATATGCAAGGAGGGCAAGCCATTGATAAACCTGTGCCAATCTTCCCTCGTTATGTCGAAGAAGAGAGCGCGTAATGGCTGAAACCAATATTTCATGGCCCGACGTCAGCGGCGTCATTGATAGCCACGCGCATATCGATTTTGATCATTATCTTGATGATCGTGATCAAATGTTAGCGCGGATGCAAGACGCTGGCGTCAGTGACGTGATTTGTATTGGCACAAGGCTGACCCATCAATCCGGGCCGCGAGAAATGGCGGAATTGGCCGATAACATCTGGTTCACGGCCGGGGTGCATCCCAACCACGCCCATGATCAAGATGATTACGATAATATTGATGCGTATCGAGCGGCGGTGGATCATCCGCGCTGCGTTGGTATTGGCGAGGCGGGCTTGGATTATTTCCATAAAAAATCAGACCCTGAACGCCAAATGGTCAGTTTCAAACTGCAATTGCAGGTGGCTCGCGAAACCGGGCTTCCTATTGTGATCCATTCGCGCGATGCCGATGACGATATGGCCAATACGTTGGAAGATGCGGCGGCAAAAGGCGGCCTTTCTGGAGTGATGCATTGCTTTAGCAGTGGCGAAGAACTTGCTGAAAGAGCATTGAAAATTGGTTTTTATGTTTCTTTTTCAGGCATTTTAACCTTCAAGAACACGCAATCCTTACGCGACATCGCCGCGACCGTGCCTGAGGATCGCTTACTGGTGGAAACCGACGCGCCTTATCTTAGCCCTGAGCCGCTGCGCAGCATTAAGCGCAACGAACCCGCCCATGTTGTCCATACCTTGGCCTGTTTGGCGGAAATCAAAGGCCGCACCGTTCAGGACATGGCGGACATCACCCGTGCG
>CAJXME010000138.1 GCA_913056245.1 uncultured Alphaproteobacteria bacterium
CGCTTGCCGATGTTTTCCGGGTCCGGCAGGCCGAGTTTGCGGAACAATTCGACCGCGCGGGCCTCTGCCTCTTTTTTTGAGAACTTCTTTTGACCGATGGCGGCCTCGGTCACTTGCTCCATGATCTTTTTGGCCGGGTTGAACGAGGCCGCAGCGGATTGGCTGACATAAGTCACCTCGCCACCGCGCAGCGCGCGCAGATCGCTGCCGCTGGTTTGCAAGATATCGCGCCCATTCACCCAAACCTGGCCGCCGGTGATTTTCACCCCACCCCGGCCATAGGCCATGGCCGACAGGCCAATGGTGGATTTGCCAGCGCCCGATTCACCGATCAAGCCCAGCACTTCACCGCGGTTTAATTCAAGATCAACAGAATTGATAATATCGATCCAAGTTTCGTCACTAAGCCCTTTGATCGACACATTCCGCATCGTCAGCAAAGGATCAGCCTTAACAGATTTTGAATGGCTTTGAGCGTTCATAACGTCACTATTCCTTCAATCCACTGGCGCGATGCAAAAGCCAATCCACCACAAAATTCACAGCAATCGTCAAGAAGGCGATGGCGCCTGCGGGAATGAGCGGGGTGATATCCCCAAAACTAATGAGTTCCGCGTTATCACGAACCATTGATCCCCAGTCTGCCGTCGGCGGCTGCAAGCCCAGCCCCATAAAGGAAAGCGCAGAGATCATCAGGAACACAAAGCAGAAGCGAAGCCCGAATTCAGCCGCAAGAGGCGCCATGGCGTTGGGAAGAATTTCACGGCTGATCAAGAAAAACGAACTTTCACCGCGCAGTTTGGCCGCTTCAATGTAATCCAATTGAACAATATTGAGCGCAACGGCGCGGGCAATGCGAAAGACTCGTGTTGAATCAATCGTCGCGATCACCAGAACAAGGCTGAGGGCTGATGTGCCGAAGATGGTGAGCATCAACAGCGAAAAAATCAGCGATGGGATCGCCATCAGGACGTCAACGATCCGGCTCAGCAATTGATCAACAACCCCCGATTTCAAGGCTGCATAAATGCCCAGGATAGTCCCAATAATAAAGGCCAGCGACGTCACAAGAAACGCGATCCCCACGGTGTTGCGCGCGCCATAAATCAAGCGGCTAAACACATCACGCCCCAGATTATCCGTCCCCAACCAATAGGTTGATGACCATGGCTCAAAGGACGCTGCCAGAATATCGGATTCCCCATAAGGCGCGATGATTGGCGCAAAAACAGCGCAAATGATGTAGATCAAGATCACCAGAATACCGAGGCTAGCCGTCAGGGGGAGCGTGCGCACAATCTTGGCAAGATCATTGCTGACCACACGCACCAACACTTCACGGAATACATAGCCTACCGCCAGCGCCCCACAGGCCACAACAATAAGCCAGAGAAGAAAATTCAGAATACTCATCGTCCTTCTCCGTCTATCGTTGCCGCATGAGGCGTGGGTTTGAAATCGTTGAAATGATATCGGCCAAAAGGTTCAATCCAACATAAGCCGAGGCAAAGACAAGCGAGGTTGCTTGCACCACGGGAATATCGCGAAACTTCACGCCATCCACCATCAATTGGCCCAGCCCGGGAAAGACAAAGACAATCTCAACAATCACCACTCCGGTAATCAGATAAGCGAGATTAAGGGCAACGACATTGACGATCGGCGCAATCGCATTGGGCAAGGCGTGCCATGTGATAATGCGTCTAGGCTTCACCCCTTTGAGGTGAGCCATCTCAATATAGGGAAGCGCAAGAATATTGATAATCGCCGCCCGGGTCATGCGCATCATATGCGCCGTCACCACCAGCGTCAGGGTAAGAGCGGGCAGAAAACAAATATAGAGTTTTTCCAGAAGGGGGGTATTGGCATTGATATTGGCCATGGAGGGAAAATACCCCGTCAAGGCTAAGAGATAGATCAATATGTACCCGACAAAAAACTCAGGCATCGAAATGGAAGCCAAAGCCGATGCGTTGGAAATGCGATCAAAATATCCATTGCGGAAAAGCGACGCGAGCATACCAAGCACAAGCGACAGCGGCACCGCGATACAGGCCGTATAGAGCGTCAAAAATAATGTGTTTTCGAGGCGCGGCGCGATCAAACCAATAATCGGCTTACGCAAGGCCAGCGAGTTTCCGAAATCCCCCTGCAAGATGCCGCCTAGCCAATTCAAATAGCGCGTATGGGCTGGCAAATCGAGGCCAAGTTCACGCCGGATTGCCGCCACGGTCTCCGGTGTCGCTTGCTGGCCAAGAATCTCTTGTGCCAAATCCCCGGGCAGGGCTTCCACCGATAAAAATATCAGCAATGACAACATAATCAGTGTCAACACACCGAGCGCAAGCCGCTTTACGATCATTACAATAAGATTGTTCATTGCAGTTAATTATTCCAAATTTTAACTGAAGAGTTCAAGCCGATATTAATTCGAGAAATACATTTTAAGAAATTTTTACGGGCAGAATGGAAAGCCATAAATATGGCTTTCCACTTGTTTTTGTCCTAACCGGTTGATTAGGCTGACCACCAGCGACGAGCGCAAAGATGACCATCCAATTCCCAGTTATTCGCAACCTGACCAGGCACTGCGATCGAACCGCGGTAACCCATGATCTCACTCAGGAATACAGGCAGGATCAAGCCGCCATCGGTGTGAACAATACGCTGCATTTCAACATATTTTTCACGACGCTTGGCTTCATCGGTCTCGGAGCGCGCTTCAACCAGAAGTTTATCAAAAGATGAATTCTTCCAGTGGGTGTCGTTCCAATCCGCCTTTGAGTAATAAATCTGCGAGAAGATCCAATCCTCGGTCGGACGGCCACTCCAGTCACACGCAGACCAAGGCTTAACCATCCAAACGTTTGACCAATACCCGTCATTAGGCTCACGAACCACTTCAATGTCGATCCCCGCAGCCTTTGCTGATTCGCGCATCAACGCACCAGCATCCACCGCACCAGCAAAGCCGGTATCAGCGGCGTGGAACTGCACGGACAAGTTGCTCAGGCCCGCTTCTTTCAGATAGAACTTGGCCTTTTCCGGATCATACTCACGTTGCGGCAACTCATCGGTTGACGCGCGGAAGTAGTTTGCCGGACCAACAGGGTTATCGTTGCCGAGCTGGCCATAACCAAAGAAGATTTTGTCCAGAAGTTCTTGGCGATTAACGATATGCTTCATCGCGTTGCGGACGTTTTGATTGGTGTAAGGGTCCGCATCACAAAGCATTGGCATCGTTGCTTGCTTATTGCCGGTGGAAATCAATGTCTTCACATTGGGCATATTTCCAAGACGTTTTGCCGTCTTTGCCGGAACGTTGTTGATCGCGTCCACCACACCTGTCGAAAGCGCCGACATACGCGCGGTTGGATCGATGATCCCCAAAGTTTCCACTTCATCGAAGTAGGAGTCATTACCGGTGTTCCAGTAATTGGCAAACTTTTTGGTCAGCGTCCGCACACCTGGCTCATGTTCAGCCAGCACGTAAGCACCAGCACCAATACCAGACTGCCAGTCAATGGTTTCATCACCGTTCGATGGGCAGATGTTCAGGTGATAATCGGAAAGAAGGATAGGCAAATCGCCATTGCCTTCGTTCAATTCGATGATCACGCCATCTTTGCCATCGGTGCGGATTTCTTTGATCCCAGAGACCACACCACTGCCGCCTGACTTAGAATCAGGCCCCATATGGTGGCGGATAGAATCCACGATATCGGTCGAATCAAGAGTTTTGCCATTGTGGAATTCAACGCCTTGACGGACATCAAATTTCCATGTTTTGGCGCCATTAGAAGCTTGCCAACCAGAAGCCAAATCCCCTTCAACAGAACCATCAGGCATAATTTTCGTCATGTTTGGACGAACCTGCCCCATGGATACGTTAATCATATAGGCATCAAGTATCTGACCGGGATCAAGCACATCGCTTGTTGCGCCACCTGTGATACCCATCCGGAGGCGACCACCGCTTTTTGGCGTAGCAGCTTCAACCTGATTGACCACGGCAGTAGCGCCCGCGAGGGACACACCGATTGCAACTGATGTTGAGACAAAATTACGGCGGCTAATCTTTCCAGAGACAAAGCTCTCCTGAAGTTTCTTCGCCTTAATTTGGGTTTCCTTATCAGATACCTCAGTTGAGATATCATGTTTAGGATTTCTTGAATTACTCATCATTCCTCCATTTTCTCAATTTTAATTGAAAGTTATGTTAAGTTATTATTAACTTCAAACTATTAAACAATGATAAAATGGAAGCGTAAAGATGTTTTTTTCAAAAAATCATAAATTTCCTGGATT
>CAJXME010000139.1 GCA_913056245.1 uncultured Alphaproteobacteria bacterium
GGCAGGCGGATGTCGAGCGGCTGGCGAAAGTGCGTGAGGCGGTTGGCGAAGGGCCATTGGTCTATGGCGATTGGAATTGCGGCGCGACCCCTTTGCAAGCCACCCGTGTGGGGCGCGCCGTGGCGGGGCTTGATGTCATGCTGGAGCAGCCTTGCGCGACCATGGCGGAATGCGCGTCGGTGCGCGCGGCCACGGGGCTGCCCATGAAGATGGATGAAAACGCCCATGACACGGCCTCACTGATGGAAGGGCATCGCCTTGGGATTATGGACGCGGTGGCGTTGAAATTGTCGAAATTTGGCGGCTTATCTGCGCTTCGGCGGGGGCGGGATTTATGCGAATATTTCGGCGCAAAAATGTGCATTGAAGACACTTGGGGCAGCGATATTGCCACCGCCGCCGCCTTGCATTTGGGCGCCAGCACCATGCCATCGCGCTTGCTGAATGTTTGTGATCTTTCCGGTTATGTTGCGCCGCGACTCGACCCCAAGGCGCCATCGCGGCAAAAGGGCAGGATCGCCCCGCCGCAAGGCATTGGTCTTGGCGTTCAACCGGATCGCGACTTGCTTGGCCAAGCTGACCTCATCGTGGATTAAGAGGTGGAAAAAACAATGACCTCCCTTCAGAACCAACACCAACAGACTCAAGACGAATGGATGACCCGGGCGAAAGCGGTTTTGCCCGGGGGCGGATTTGGCAATTTTGACCCCAGCGTCATCATCTCCCATGGTAAGGGCAGCCGAATCTGGACGGAAGATGGCGCTGAATATATCGATTATTTGATCGGCTCAGGCCCTATGCTCTTGGGGCATGGCCATCCTGAAGTGCTGGAGGCGGTGATCGATCAATTGCCGAAAGGCATGACGTTTTTCGCCAATAATCCACGCGGCATTGAATTGGCGGATGCGATCTGCGAGGCGGTGGCGTGTTGTGAGCAAGTGCGTTTTGTCGCCTCCGGTGGTGAAGCGGATATGTATGCTCTTCGTTTGGCGCGCGCTTATACGGGCAAAAACAAAATTCTGAAATTTGAAGGCGGTTATCACGGCATGAGCGCCGAAGCGCAGATGAGCCTTGCGCCCGTGGCGTTAAAGAATTTCCCAGAACCTGTCCCCGATAGCGCGGGTATTCCGAAAGGCGTGGCGGATGAAATGCTGATCGCGCCCTATAACGATCTGGCGGCGGCGGCGTCGCTGATGGCGGAACATGACGATATCGCGGCCATTATCGTGGAACCGTTGCAGCGCATCATCCCCCCCGTTGCTGGATTCTTAGAAGGGTTGCGGCAGCTCTGTGATCAGCATCATGTGCTGTTGATTTTTGATGAGATCGTCACGGGCTTCCGCCTCGCTTATGGCGGCGCCCAAGATTATTATGGTGTGACGCCAGACATCTGCACTTTAGGCAAGATCATCGGCGGCGGGTTTCCGCTGGCGGCGCTGGGCGCGAGCGCGGAGATCATGCGTCATTTCGACAAAGACCTTGTTGGGCAAGACCATTGGCTGATGCAGTTAGGAACGCTTTCCGGCAATCCCGTGGCGGCAGTAGCGGGGCTGAAAACCATGGAAATTTTACGCCGCCCCGGCGCTTATGATCAATTGCGCGGGATTGGCAAAACCTTGCAAGAGATGCAAACCGATGCCCTCACCAAGGCGGGCATAGCCCATCAATTGGTCGGCGATGAGACGTTGTTTGACATCATCTTCACGGATCAACCTTGCGTTGATTACCGCAGCACCAAGCATCAACGCCCAGAACAAGCCGCTCTCTACAATCAAGTCTTGCGTCAGCATGGCGTGCTGAAATCACCGTCAAAACTCTACCCTTCCTTGGCCATCACAGAAGCCGATTTAAGCCAAACCGAAGCGGCGGTGGAAGCCGCGGTGAAAGCGCTGGTCGATCAGTCTTAATCACCATCTAAGGCTGAAAGTCATTGACCATCCAAGCGGTCGCGTGTTTCGATAAAGCATGAAGGGCTAATCAAGGCCTGAGTGATATTAGGGGTCTGTGATGACCATTATGAGAACAGAAAAATTAACCGGCCCTGCCGTTTGGAAAGGCGCGGATATCGCCGCCGATGACGGCTGGATTTATCACCTGACAGAGGCGGATATCGCGGGACTTGAGGTGATGCTCGCTTCCGTTGAAGCGCAAGGTTTGAGCCTTCAGCATCTCACCCGTGACCATGTATCTTTAGGGCCTGTTGCCTCAAGGTTGGATGCCATCGCCCATGACCTTGAACATGGGCTTGGCTTTAGCCTGATGCGCGGCTTGCCCGTGGAACGTTACACGGAAGAGCAGCTCAATATCGTGTATTACGCCATGGGGCTTTATATGGGGCAGCCCGTGACGCAAAACCCGAAAGGTGATCTTTTGGGCTTGGTGATGCATGTCGGCGATGCCACAAAAAAAGACACGCGCGTCTATGAGACCAATTTATACCTGCCTTATCACACCGATCCTTCCGATGTGGTGGCGCTGTTATGCGTGCGCAAAGCCAAGGCGGGGGGGATGAGCAGTCTGGTGAGCGCGGCGGCGATCTATAATGAAATTCTGCGCCGGCGGCCAGAATTGCTGGCCTTGTTCTACCGGCCTTTTTACTACGCTCATCTGGGGGAGCAAAAAACCTCACCGATTTTCAGTTTTCATGACGGCAAATTGAGCTGCCGGTATCTACGTCAATACATCGAATTGGGGCATGAGACATGGGGCTTGCCCTTGTCCCGGATTGAAATAGAAGCGCTGGATTTGTTCGATGAAATCATGATGACGCCGGAGATGCGGATCGACATGATGATGGAGCCGGGCGATATTCAATTTGCCAATAATTACGCGGTGTTGCATTCGCGCACCTCTTTTGAGGATGCGGACGACCCTTCGTTGCGGCGCAAGAAATTGCGGCTGTGGTTGAAAATGCCAAACGCGCGAGCATTGGCGCCCGATTTCCCCGGGCGCAATGGGTTTTCATCGGAAACAACCTAGGCCGGCGCTACGCCTCCACCCAAAAATGCAACTCCGTCGGCATGGCGTCATGACCGTTGATGGGGTTTTTGTCTTGAGGGCAAGCGGACATCACGGCGATGCAATCTTGCTCCGCCCTGAGCGCCACACGATCCCCGGCTGATGAAACCGTGGGTTCAAACGAGGTATGGCCGTCTTGGGTGATGGGGATATTCATCCATAGATTAAACGGGTCGGGTATCAGCGGCGGCGACAAGCCAATCGCTTGCAGGGCCATGCGCAGGTTATCGGCGCAATTGTCATGATATTCCGTGCATCCCAGCAATTGATAACGAGGCCAATCGCAGCAAGACATGATGGTGTCATGCACCCCCGGTGACGTGTCTTCTTCTAAAATAAAAAGCGGCTGGCGCAGATTGCTGACCAGGGGGTCGCCAATCTGAGGCATCACCCGCTGAAGCCAAGTGCGGCAATGCGACATTGAAAGAAACTGCTTCAGATCAGCGGCGAGAAAAGCCCAGAAATCGCAAACTTGGGTACCATGGGTGTTTTCAACCCAAAGCAATTGACCTGCCTTGACGCGCACCGCAACCCCTGACCGAGGCGGGACGCGATATCGGGTGCCTAGGCTTGGGGTGCCGTCAGGGGAGACGGCGCTGGTGAGGCTGTCATTCTGTCCCGCTGGTTTTGCAGGGTCATAAAGTGATGTTGTCATCGGTTAATCCTCAGCGATGTCTTCGGCCCAAAGTTCAGGTTTTTCGCGAATGAAGCGTTCCATCAAGGCGATGCAATCAGGATCATCGGCAATCACCACCTCAACGCCATGTTGCCGCAGAAAGTCTTCATTGCCGCCAAAGGTTTTGTTCTCGCCAATCACCACCCGCGGAATGCCAAATTGAACAATCGTGCCGCTGCACATCATGCAGGGGCTAAGGGTGGTGTAGAGCACCGTATCGCGATAGGTTTTCTGCCGTCCGGCTTTGCGCAAAGCATCCATTTCCCCATGGGCGATGGGATCGCCTTGTTGCACCCGTTGGTTATGGCCGCGTGAGACCTCTTGGCCATCGCGCGCCAGCACAGAGCCAATGGGGCAACCGCCAGCATCAAACCCGGTTTTGGCCTCGTCATAAGCGATCTTGAGCATGGCTTTATCGTTATCGGTCAACATGACATTCTCCTGATTTTATCTCTGTTTAAGCGACCCACCAATAGGCGAGGTGTAATAGGGCAGGTGATCTTGGCGAGGGGTATAATCGCCCTTACTCACCAGTTGATCAAGGTGATCGGCGATTTGATCCAGCCGCGCGAACCACACGTCTTT
>CAJXME010000140.1 GCA_913056245.1 uncultured Alphaproteobacteria bacterium
TTCGCGTGATCGGCATCAGCATGGATCGCGGGGCGTCGATGCACGCCTCCATCCAAACCGGCAAGCCTGTCGAAGTGGGAGAAGTGGCAAGCCTCGCCGATAGTCTTGGCGGCGGCATCGGGCTTGATAACCGCTATTCTTTTGCGCTTTGCCGCGACTTGCTGGATGATGTGATCCTCGTCACCGAAGATGAAATCTATCGCGCCATGCAGCAACTCTATTATGAAGACCGCATCATCGCGGAGGGCGCTTGCGTGGTGGGGATCGCGGCGGTGATGAGCGGTAAAATCAACGCCCTCAAAACTCCCATCGCGGCGATCATCACCGGCCGCAATGTCGATATGCAGATGTACACCCGCATCATCAACGGGTTTGATGTGCAATTGGGCGATGTCACGATCAAAGGCCAGCCCTATGACCTATGACGTAAAACTCTATACCGAAGCGGAATTGCGGCAGGTCGTGACGCTTGACCATGGGATGATTGATTTGATGGCGGAAACATTCGCTGCCCTCAGCCAAGGTCATGTGGTGATGCCGCCCATCCTTTCTATGGCGATCGCTGAGCATCACGGCGAAGTCGATGTCAAAACCGCTTATGTGCCGGGGATGGATGGCTTTGCCATGAAAATCTCCCCCGGCTTTTTCAACAACCCGTCCTTGGGCTTGCCCAGCCTCAATGGCTTGGTGGTGTTTTTCGCCGCGCAAACCGGATTGATCAAAGCGCTCTTTATGGATAACGGCTATTTGACCGATATTCGCACGGCGGCGGCAGGAGGCTTAGCCGCTCGGTTGCTCGCGCCACAAAACGTCACCACAGCGGCGGTGATCGGCAGCGGCATCCAAGCGCGATTGCAGGCGCAAGCGGCGCATCTGGTCAGACCTTTCACCACGCTTTTGGTGGCGGGGCGCAATCCTGATCACGCTGAAACTTGCGCCGATGATCTGCGCCAGCATTTTGGCAATGCCGTTGAAGTTAAGACTTGCGATGCGGAAACCGCCACGCGCGAAAGCCAATTACTCATCACCACAACACCTTCGACGCAACCTTTGATCAAGGCCGAATGGCTGCATCCCAATTTGCACATCACGGCCATGGGGTCAGACCAAGGCGAGAAGAATGAAATTGACCCCGCGGCGATTGTTGCCGCTGATCTTTATGCTTGCGATCGGTTTTCTCAAGTCGAAACTTTGGGGGAATGGCGCTCGGTGATCGCCTCTGGTCTTTCGCCCAAGCATCAGCCTGTGGAAATTGGCGATATCATCAATGGCCAAACCCAAGGCCGCAGGGATGAGGACATGATCACGATTTGCGATTTGACCGGCACCGGCGCGCAAGACACCGCCATCGGCGGTTATGTCTTTGACCGTCTTGCAGAGACCAGCCTTGGCGTCACCATTACCATTTGATCATGGCCACCATCTGATCAAGATCACTGAATTTGCTTAACCCAACCGGCCATAAAAGGTCATGCGTGCGTTTTCCGAAAGCGAAATCCCCGGCTGATCGTTATAGGCCAAGACCACCAGATATCGCGTGCGGTCGCCTTCCGTGGGCGTCACCCGATGCATGGAATTGCGGCCACGAAACAGCACCAACGTCCCTGGCTCAATGGTCAGCACATCGGGCGGCACATCACCATCCAGCACCTCCGCCACGCCTTGAAAATTCATCTCACCTCGATCGGCATCGCGCAGGTCTTTGACGTATTCAAAAACGCCCCCTGCTTTCGGCGCTTGCAGCAGTAGCGTGATGGCAAAACTGGAATTATCGAAATGCCAGCCCAATTCCTGCCCTTCTGCAGCGAAGTGAATATTGATCGATGACAGCGGATCGGCGTATGGATAAACCCTTTCCACCCCCACCACTTCCGCGATAAACCGCTGAAAAGACGGGGCATGATAAAGATCATGCAAGCCGCAATCTGACGGCACTTGATCGGTGGTAATGCAGCCTTTGGACGAGGCCACCTGCCGGTTAAAGGCGTGATCATCAGCCAAGGTTTCATCTTTCGGCGTCAGGTAAACGTTGTGACTGCCGCTGGTGTAGAAGGCGAGATGCTGTTCCGCCTCCGCCGCTTTGATCATTTGCGTCAAGGCCGATGGCGTCAAAAACCCGGGCAAGGTCACCACACCATGGTCATCCAATTGCGATTTAATCTGGGCGACCCATTGGGGATCATCAATGGGGTGGCGTTCAAGATCAATAATTGGGTTCAGGTCACTGCTGGTCATGGTTAAACTGGTCTCCCTTCACATCAAAGCGGCTGACGCTCAAATCCTTCTTCGTTCAACATATGGTCTAAATAAGCGATATGGCCGGGGCCGACTTCACAACAACCGCCGATGATGGTGGCTCCAGCATCGAGCCATTGGCGGACAAAACCACCATAAGCGGCGGGGTCAAGGTCACTTCGCGCGGATAACGAATCCACATTGCCGCCCGGCTTTAATGCGGAAATGGAAGTAAAGCCATTGGCATAGCCCCCAAAACGAAGCCCTGATCGCGCCAAGACAGGCATGGCCTCTGTCACCGCTTCTGGGATGGAACAATTGACCATGATGCCATCGATCCCGCGTTCGGCGGCGGCCGTGACCGCGTCCTCTAGCCGTTCACCGGAGCGCAAGGTGTTCGAGCCATCATCACTGACGGTGAAGCCAACATAAACAGGTTTCCCGCATTCTTTTGCCGCGTCAATCGCCGCCATGGCTTCAGCGATAATGGCCATGGTTTCGCAAAACATCACATCAATGCCATCGGCCTGACGCTGGCAAATTTGGCGAAATTCATCGAGCGACGCGTCATAAGCCTTGCTGACCTCCGTGACGTAACTCGCCACCAAAGGCGGCAAACATCCTGCAATCTGCACCTGCTCTCGCCCCTCCTCTTGACGGGCTTTTTGCGCCAAATCGATGGCCAGCGCTTGCGCCTCATCAAACCAGTTGAGATGGCCGTTATGCTCAAGGCGAGATGGCGTCGCGGTATAGGCGTTGATGGCAATAACCCCAGCGCCTGCTTTGATAAAGTCGCGATGCACCGCCTCGACAATATCGGGGCGTTCCATCATCACTTTAACCGACCAAAGCGAATGGGCTTGGCCTTCGGAACGGTTGTTAATCTCTTGGCCGAGGCCACCATCGAGCAAAGTTACGGCTGACATAGAATTGGCTTTCTTCTGACGTTATTCTTTGGACAAATCAATTTTCTGATCCTTGACGTTACCCCCATGTCGGGCGATAACGCAATGACCCTCTGCCCTCTGACTGTAAGATAAGACCGATGATGATCAAAAAACTTTTTGCGCTTTTTCTGATGCTGTTATGGCCAAGCCTTTCCATGGCGCAAACCGAAACCATCACCCATGGATCGCTTGCGATTGACCGAGCAGTGATGCGCGCGGCTCTGCCCGGAAGCAAGGTGACCGCGGCTTATATGACCATCACCAATAACGGCGCAGAGGCGGATCGCTTGATTGGCGTTGAATTTTCAGGCGCGAAGAAAAGCGAAATTCATTCCATGGAAATGGATGGCGGCGTGATGAAAATGCGCCCCGTCACGGGCGGGCTCGAAATCAAGCCCGGGGAAAGCGTAACCCTTGAGCAAGGGGGATTGCATTTGATGTTCATGGGCTTGACCGAACGCCCCGCCGATGGCGAGACCAGAACCCTCACCCTGATCTTTCAAAAATCAGGTTCCCTGACCATCACCCTGCCGGTGAAAATGATGATGGGCGGCCATAAGACATCGTCGTAATCGATAGGGTCTTAATCCGTATTGCGCCGCTTCCGATTGATGCTATGATTTGATTATGTTCAACAATCGAAAGGAGGTGGTCACATGTCTAGTGATGCAATATTGAAAACAAAATTTGCAGGGTTAAAGAGCGGCATGATGAGCAGCCTCAATCTTGCCGGCTAACGCTGATCAATTCTGTTTTATACCATCACGGGAAAGGGGCAATTGCCCCTTTTCTTTTGCCGTTAAAGCCGGCCAAAAATTTCAGCCATTAAATCTTCGCAAAACTGCTGATGATCTGGGCTGAAAAATGCTGGCTGGTCGCTATCAATATCAAAGACCGCGATCAGCTCGCCCTTGCCGTTAAAGCACGGCACCACCAATTCTGACCGCGTGGATGACGAACACGCGATATGGCCGGGAAAAGCATCGACATCATCGACACGCTGGCTTTGCCGAAGCCGTGCCGCCGCGCCGCATACGCCTTGGTCAAAAGCAATCCGCAAACACCCGTGACCGCCTTGATAAGGGCCGATTGT
>CAJXME010000141.1 GCA_913056245.1 uncultured Alphaproteobacteria bacterium
GTGCAAAAAAGGCAGCATGCCCCAGGGTGAGGATGCCCAAGTAGCCGCAGACTAGATCGACCGCAACCGCTAAAAGCGCAAGCGTCAGGTATTTACCCAGAAGTGAAATAGTATAAGTCGGCACATGCAGGGCAGAATCGGCTGGCAGACTGTTCAAAACGGGAACCGCAACAATCAGTGCGATCAACAGACCGATTAGCCAACGACCACCCTTATCATTTTTTAAAATCTGTAATAGAAACATCTGATTAACCCTCTGCTGCTCGGCCACGTTGTGGGAATAGGCCGCGCGGACGCTTTTGGATACGCTGAACAACATGTTCATCAATGTGCATGTTCTTTACATCTGCTGATAAAAATAGGTCATGAGCAGGGCGGCGATATGCGCGCCATCGACATCAGCATCGGTCATGATGATGACGCGGCCATAACGCAAATCATCGATGTTGAAATGCTTGCCCGGCCTCACGCCCAAGGCCAAGGATAAATCGGATAATTCTTGGTTTTGCGCCAATTTATCATCAGAGGCGGAGGCGACATTGAGGATTTTGCCGCGCAGGGGCAGCACCGCTTGCGTCTTGCGATCACGCGCTTGTTTGGCGGAGCCTCCCGCGCTGTCCCCTTCGACCAAAAACAATTCCGTTTCATCGCCATCGGAGGATGAACAATCGGCCAATTTTCCCGGCAGGCGTAATTTTCGCGTTGCGGTTTTCCGCGCCACATCTTTATCGCGCTTGCGGCGCTTGCGTTCTTCCATGCGCTCAATCGCGGCATCAAGGAGAAAGCCTGCCCGTTCCTTATCGGCGGAAAGCCAGGTTTCAAAGCGGTCGCGCAATCCTGTTTCCACCAGTTTGGTAGCTTCTTGGCTGACCAGCCGATCTTTTGTTTGCCCTTGGAAATGCGGCTCACGAACAAAAACGCTCAGCACGGCGCCGGTGCCTGCCATAACGTCATCAATGGTCAGGTCAGCGGCTTTTTTATTGCCCGCAATCTCACCGTAACTCCGCATGCCGCGCACAAGCGATTGCCGGAGGCCGGTTTCATGGGTGCCGCCATCAGGCGTTGGCACGGTGTTGCAATAAGACTGGGTGAAGCCATCTTCCCCGGGGCCAAACCACGTGATGGCAAATTCAACCTTTTCGCCGTTTATATCCACCTGATCCGCAAAGGGCGATGAGATCAGCAAGGCTTTGTCTTTGGTCGAGTCGATAAGGAAATCCGCCAAGCCGCCGGGGTATTTGACCACCGCTTCTTGCGGCACGTCACTGCCGTCTTGAAGCCATTTTTCATGGCAAGACCAGCGAATTTCCACGCCTGCGAAGAGATAAGCCTTTGACCGCATCATCTTGAAGAGAACTTGCGGACGAAACGCCCAATTCGCGCCAAAAATATCACCGTCGGGCATGAAGGTTACATCCGTGCCTCGGCGATTGGGGGCAGGGCCAACCTCGATCAGGCCGCTGGTGGGGATGCCGCGCGAAAATGTTTGGCGGTAAAGCGTTTTATTGCGGGCAACCTCGACCGTCATTTCAACCGAAAGCGCATTGACAACCGACGCCCCCACGCCGTGCAAGCCGCCGGAGGTCGAATAGGCTTTGCCTTCAAATTTACCCCCCGCATGAAGCGTCGTCATTATGACTTCAAGCGCCGATTTGCCGGGGAATTTAGGGTGAGGGTCGGTGGGAATACCGCGACCATTATCGCCGACGGTCAAACTGCCATCTTCATTGAGGCTGACGCTGATCCGCGAGGCAAAACCAGCAACGGTTTCATCCATGGAATTGTCGATGATCTCAGCGGCCATGTGGTGCAAGGCGCGATCATCGGTGCCGCCGATATACATGCCCGGGCGCCGACGAACAGGTTCAAGCCCTTCCAGCACCTCAATTTCTGCGGCGTTGTAATCTGTGCTAGCGGCGGTGTTGAACAAATCAGCCATGAAAACCCCGATTGATGATTAGAAGTGCAATCTAGCAAGAAGTTCTGCTCTTTTCTACATGATCTTGCGTTATGTGCAAGCCAAGACCCTATAAATTGTGGAAATGGGACATTGTGGAAAAGGCGCAAATAAAAAGGCAGCCCTTAGGCTGCCTTTTCGTTAATCATTGATCCAGTTTTAGCTGGAGTAATACATCGCGAATTCGACTGGATGCGGGGTGTGTTCAAAATTCACCACTTCTTCCATTTTCAAGTCAATGTAAGCATCGATTTGATCATTGGTGAAGACGTCACCTTGGGTCAGGTATTCACGATCAGCGTCGAGGGATGCCAGCGCATCACGCAGAGAACCGCAAACGGTTGGAATGTCTTTCAACTCTTCTGCGGGCAGATCGTAAAGGTCTTTATCCATCGCTTCACCGGGGTGAATCTTGTTGCGGATGCCGTCAAGGCCAGCCATCAACATCGCGGAGAAAGCAAGATATGGGTTGGCGGTCGCATCAGGGAAACGAACTTCAACACGCTTGCCTTTCGGGCTGTTGACGAAAGGAATCCGGCAAGACGCAGAACGGTTGCGTGAAGAATAAGCCAATAGAACCGGCGCTTCATACCCTGGGATCAACCGCTTGTAGGAGTTGGTTGAAGGGTTGGTGAAAGCGTTCAACGACTTGGCGTGCTTGATGATGCCGCCAATGTAGAACAATGCCATTTCCGAAAGGTCAGCATAGCCATTGCCGGCAAACAAAGGCTTGCCGTCCATCCACAAGGACTGGTGCACGTGCATGCCTGAGCCGTTATCGCCTGAGATTGGCTTTGGCATAAAGGTCGCGGATACGCCATAGGCATGGGCAACGTTATGCACGGCGTATTTGTAAAGCTGCATGTTGTCAGCGGTTTCCAAAAGGGTGCCGAACATCACGCCCAATTCATGCTGAGATGGCGCCACTTCGTGGTGATGCTTTTCAACAGGAACGCCCATTTCTTCCATGACAGACAGCATTTCAGAACGAATGTCTTGACCGCTATCGACAGGTGGTACGGGGAAGTAACCGCCTTTGACGCCTGGGCGGTGGCCGAGGTTGCCTTCTTCATAAGCGCGGGCTGAGTTGTAAGGGCCTTCGATGCTGTCCAATTCATAAAGGCCGCGGTTCATGGAAACGTCGATCTTAACATCTTCAAAGATGAAAAACTCGGCTTCAGGGCCAAAGAACGCGGTGTCCGCAATGCCCAAGGACGCCATATGCGCCAACGCGGCTTTGGCGGTGGAGCGTGGGTCACGGCTGTAAGGCTCGCCTGTGGCTGGCTCAAGCACGTCACAGAAAATCGCCAAGGTTGGCTGGGCGAAGAACGGGTCAATATAACAACGCGACAGATCAGGCATCAGGGTCATGTCGGATTCGTTGATAGCTTTCCAGCCAGCGATCGAAGAGCCGTCAAACATGAAGCCTTCTTCAAGCGAATCTTCATCGATGGTGGAAACATGCTGCGTCACGTGCTGCATTTTACCACGAGGGTCGGTGAAACGAAGATCAACATAAGCGATCTCGTTATCAGCAATCATTTTCAGAACTTTTTTTGCATCAGACATTGGGTCTCTCCATTCATGCAAGTGGGATTAGGTGGAATGAGTTAAATGGCGTCAGAACCACGTTCGCCTGTGCGAATGCGGATAACATCTTCAACCGGTGAAATGAAAATTTTACCATCGCCGATGCGGCCTGTGGCGGCAGCGGTTTGAATGGCTTCGACGGATTTTTCAACGAGATCATCTTCAATAATGACTTCGATTTTAACTTTTGGTAGAAAATCGACGACATATTCAGCGCCACGATAAAGTTCCGTATGGCCCTTTTGCCTTCCAAACCCTTTAACCTCTGTTGCGGTAAATCCTTGCACACCAATTCCTGATAGTGCTTCTCTTACCTCATCGAGTTTGAAAGGTTTGATGATTGCTATTACTAATTTCATTGATAAATGTCCCCTATCACTAATTATAAACTAAAAATATTTAGAAACTATACCCCAAGGTAAAGTTAGCATATGTGGTATTGTTGTGGTTAGCCGTAGCATGTGCTGTATCCACGTTTCTACCAAGTGTTAAGCCTACATCAACTCCACTTACAGTTGCTGAATATGATAGTTCATGTGTATGACCTAAAATGTTATCACCTGTAAATGTTTGATAGCTATAATCAAGTGGTAATCCCATCATCATGCCAGGCACAGTAACAGTGTAGTGTTGATATCCTAATTTACCAGCATTTGCTAGTTGATCGTACTCACCATCGATAGCAGCATCAATAGACATAAAGCCCAAATCA
>CAJXME010000142.1 GCA_913056245.1 uncultured Alphaproteobacteria bacterium
AGCAAATCACCTTATGGCGGATGATCGATCTTCACCGCGATCGATCCTATGTGTCGGGCAAATACGCGGTGCTTTTCTGGACGATGATGGCGATGGCGATCTTGATCAAAGGCCCCATTGCTCCGGTGATCGCGGCGCTGACGTTATTGACGCTGATGGCGGCGGAACGGCGGCTTGATTTCTATAAACCTTTGAGGCCTATTTTGGGTTTGGTGATCTTGACCGCGCTGGTCATACCTTGGGTGGTGATGGTAACCAGCGCCACCGATGGCGCTTTTTTATCCATCGCCGTCAAAGGTGATTTGGTGAGCAAAATTCAATCAGGGCAGGAATCCCATGGCGCGCCGCCGCTGACATATCTTGCGCTGATGATGGTGACGTTATGGCCCGCCAGTTTGTTTTTCGCGCGCGCCATTCCATTGATCATCAAAGGTTGGCGGCACCCGAATATTCTGTTTTGCCTCGCTTGGGTTGTGCCGTTTTGGATTCTGCTCGAATTGACACCGACGAAATTGCCGCATTATCCCCTGCCGATTTACCTCGGGCTGGTGATGCTGATGGGGTTTGGCATGATGGCCAGTTTGCCGCCTCAAGGCGCGGGTATTCGCGGCAATCTCGCCCGCATCAGCATCCAAATTTGGGAAAACCTGTTTATGGTGATCGGGCCATTGCTTGGGGTGATTGTGCTTTACGCCGCGACCGATGCTGGCGGCAATCGAGGGATGGCGACACTGGCCTTGATCTTTAGCCTTGGGGTGAGCGCCGCCGCTTTCTGGTGGCAACGTGGCGGTGAGACCAAAGCCATTGCCGCGATGATCGCCGCCGCCGCTGGCTTTCATATCACCGTCATGGGGGGAGTGATGCCTAGCCTTGAGGATATTCGGATTGCGCCGCGCATCCATGGCGCGATTGCCGCGATGGAGGTGCAGCCTGATCTTGTGGTCGCGGCAGGGTATCACGAGCCATCGCTGGTTTTTGTTCAAGGCACGGACACGCTCTTATTCAGCCCAAAAGACGCGGCGCTTGCCTTGGCGGAAGCTGATAATGGCCTGGCCTTGGTGGAAAGCCGCGCGGAAACCGATTTCATCAACACCGCGACGGCCATCGGGCTGAGCGTTGAACGCTTTCAGCAAATCAACGGTCATAACATTTCCCGAGGGCAAGATGTGCAGATCGGCTTCTACCGCCGCAAGATCGACGCGAACAATTGACCTTCGCCAAGCGGTTGAGTATGAAAAGGGTTAGATTATTAAGAGATTTTTTATGGCCAAAAAATCGGCATCACCTTTAACCCCATCCTCTGCTCAACGCGCGAAAAAGGCGGCGACGCCTGAGATTAGCATCGTCGTGCCGGTGATGAATGAAGCGGGCAATATCGAGCCGTTGATCACCGCCATTCGCGCCGCCTTTGATGGCCGTGCGATTGAGATCATCTATATCGATGATGCCAGCACCGATACCACCGCCGATGAATTGGCTGAATTGCAGAAATCAATTCCCAATTTGCGGGTGCTGACCCATTCCCACCGCGCGGGGCAAAGCGCAGCGCTAAGAAGCGGGATTCTTGCCGCCACCGCGCCGTTGATTGGCACGCTTGATGGCGATGGCCAAAACCTGCCTGAAGATTTGGTTCGTCTGGAAGCTGAAGTTCATGCCCATCGCCCGGGGCTGGTGATGGCGGCGGGGTATCGCGTCAATCGTCAAGATGGCGCGTCCAAACGTTACGCCTCGATCGCGGCGCGCAAGATACGCCGCTGGATGTTGCGCGATGATCACCCTGACACGGGCTGTGCGACAAAAGTCTTTGACCGCGAGATTTATTTGCGCCTGCCTTATTTTGATCATATGCACCGCTTCATGGCGCCATTGGCGCGGCGCGAAGGGGCTAAAGTTTTGGCCTGTCCCGTCGGTCACGCGGCGCGCACCACGGGTCAATCGAAATACAAAACCCTCGATCGGCTTATGGTGGGCATCAGTGATATCCTTGGGGTGATGTGGTTGATCCGCCGCAGCCCGAAACAGTTGAAAGTGGAAGAACAATCATGATGGCCATCATCGCGTCCATGTCCTCGGCTATTGAACAAGCCGCCATTGCCATTGCTTGGGTGCTGATCACGGTCTTTCCCTTTCTGCCGGAAACCTTACCTGAACATCCCGAAAGCCTGATGATCGTTGTTGGCTTTGGGGGGCAATTTCTTTTTGCCATGCGGTTCATCATCCAATGGATCACCTCCGAAGGCGTCAAGCGAAGCGTCATTCCCGTTGTGTTTTGGTATTTCTCAATTGGCGGCGGGTCGGTTTTATTGCTCTATGCGATTTGGCGGCAAGACCCGGTGATCATCGCCGGGCAAGGGCTGGGTCTGTTCATCTATTTCCGCAATTTGATTTTCATTCATCGCGAGAAGAAGGATCAAACGCCTTCGTGACGTCTTCGTGACGTTTTTGCGATCTTAAAGGTGGGTGTCCGCCATCGCCATGATGATCTGCCAATGCTGAGGCTGAACCGGCACCACCGACAATCGCGCTTGCCGAATAAGGGCAAAGCCTTCTAAGGCTGGATTGGCTTTGATTTCCGCCAAGGTCACCGGTTTCGTCACAGGCTGAACCGCTTTGACATCGACCATCCCAAACCGGCCGCTCGGATCACTGGGGTCAGGGTGATAAAGCGCGGAGACTTCAACAATGCCCACAATCCGTTTTTCATCGACGGAATGATAGAAAAACCCCAAATCGCCAAGCGCCATCGCCTTCATGTTATTGGCCGCCTGATAATTGCGCACGCCATCCCAACCTGTTCCAGCATCGCCAGCGGCGATTTGATCATCCCATGACCATGAAGATGGTTCTGATTTGAACAGCCAATAGGCCATAGAAGCCTCCCTTTTTTTACCATTCCATGGCGGCCGGGCGCGCCAAGAGCAATTTGATTTCCGCCGCCAATTCGGCTTTGCCGGAAACCACGCGATCCACCGCCATGGTGATCGGCATATCGACGCCCAAGGCCGCCGCACGGCGGGCAATCACCGCCGATGAATATTGCCCTTCCGCCAATTGGCCGGGCGGGGTTTTGCCTTGCCCCAGCGCCAAGCCAAAGGCAAAATTCCGCGAATGCGGGCCGGAACAGGTCAAAGCCATATCGCCAAGCCCCGCCAGCCCAAATAAGGTTTCGCTTCGCCCCCCCATGGCGACGGCCAAGCGCGTCGCTTCGGCAAGCCCCCGGGTTAAGAGCGCGGCGCGGGCATTATCGCCAAGCCCCAGCCCAGCGGTGATGCCGCTGGCAATAGCAATGACATTTTTCACCGCGCCACCCACCGCGACGCCAATGACGTCATCGCTTGAATAGACCCGCATCGAGGTTGGCGCAAACATCGCCGCGATCATCTTAGCGGCATTGGCATCATCGGATGCGGAGACCAAAGCGGCGGGCAGGCCTTTGGCGACTTCATCGGCAAAACTAGGGCCGCTGAACATCACCAAGGGTGACGCGATGATGCCTCGGGCGATGGAGGGGATCAAATCATCGGCGCCGGGGATGAAGCCTTTGGCGGCAAAAGCGATCGGCACATCCGCCCCAAGATAAGGTTTCATCTCCGATAAACTGCTTTCCGTGGCGCGCACCGGCACCACCATCATCACCGCTTCAGCGTCAGAGACCACCGCTTCGGGATCGGTGGAGGCGAGCATCGGCGGCGTGATCGGCAAATCATTCAACGCCGGCGAACGGCCATCCATCAAGGCTTGAGCCAAATCATCACGGCGCGTCAGCACTTTGGTGAGATGACCCGATTTGGCAAGAGCCGAAGCAATCGCACTGCCCCAAGCCCCGCCGCCGATCACCGCGATTCTTCGCCTGTCATGAGGTTGTTCGGCTGTTGCCATGGTTTTGTCTTTCCTTATTCGTCTCACTTCACTTTACACGAAACCAGCCCAAAAGGGGCAATCCTTTAGCGGCGAACGCCGCGACCGGGTGGCGGGCTGGCGTCAGGGTCAAGCGGCCAACGTGGGCGCGGCGCAAAATCCAGATCATCGGCGGGAAGCCCCGCCGCCATGCGTTCCGCCGCCGCCCAAGCGATCATCACCGCGTTATCGGTGCAAAGCCCCACAGGCGGCGCGTTAAAGCCAAACCCTTCTGTTGCCGCCAAGTCTTCTAAAGACTGACGGATCAAGCGATTGGCGGCTACCCCGCCGGCCACCACAAAAGCAGGTGAAGTCATATAGAGATAATCTGTTTTGAATTGACGCAT
>CAJXME010000143.1 GCA_913056245.1 uncultured Alphaproteobacteria bacterium
CCGCCGTGGCAGAACCCGGCAATTTTGAATTAATTTTTGTGTGATGCAATTTCACATCAGGGCCGATCAAATCCGCGACCATATCGGTCATCTTGCTATCCGCCATGGCGTTAAAATAAGCATCGGAAACTTCATGCGGCGCGTTGATCCGCCGCAAGGCTGGCGTTTCAGCAGAATGGCCTTTTTCAACATCAAACCGAGGCTTGCCATTGATCATCTCCCCCCAAGCCTGATCATGGCTTCGGCTTTCTTCCACCCAATGGGCGAAATCCTGTCTTAGGGCATCCAATTGATCGGGGGTGATGGCATCTTCCACCACCAGATAGCCGTGATCGTTAAAAAACTGTATTTGCTCTTGCGATAGCATTATTGCCTCCAGTTTTGCCTGATCCCTTACTATTTTGCGGATTACCCCCAGACGCAACCCCTTTTTATGATTTCACTGCTATTTTGCGACAAATGCCTTTACCTGAACACAATCCAAGTTGATACTAACCCTCTAAGCACCCTGTCTCACAAATCGAAAAGGAGAGGCATTATGTGCGCTGCATCATCAAAACCATCCGCTCAGCAAGAGCCGAGTTTTCGCGAAGCCGTCAATCTTATGGTTGACCAAGCCATTGGTTTAATGGATTTAGCCCCCGGCCTAGCGGAAAAAATCAAAGTCTGTAATTCCACCTATATCGTCCGCTTTGGCGTGCGTTTGCGGGGGCGAATCGAAACCTTCACCGGCTATCGCGCCGTGCATTCCGAACATCTCGAACCCGTCAAAGGCGGCATTCGTTTTGCGCTGGCCGTCGATCAAGATGAGGTCGAAGCCCTCGCGTCCTTGATGAGTTACAAATGCGCCGTGGTGGAAGCGCCTTTTGGCGGCTCAAAAGGCGGGCTGTGCATCGACCCCACCCAATATACCGAAACCGAACTCGAACAGATCACCCGCCGCTTTGCCTATGAATTGATCAAGCGTGATTTGATCAGCCCCAGCCAGAATGTGCCTGCCCCTGATATGGGAACCGGCGAGCGGGAAATGGCTTGGATCGCGGATCAATATTCGCGAATGCACACCACCGATATCAACGCCCGCGCTTGCGTCACCGGCAAGCCTGTCCATAGCGGCGGCATCAATGGCCGGGTGGAGGCCACAGGGCGCGGCATTCAATTTGCCTTGCGGGAATTTTTCCGCCACCCCGAAGACACCGCCAAAGCCGGCCTCGAAGGAACGCTTGCGGGCAAACGTATCATTGTGCAGGGGCTGGGCAATGTGGGCTTCCACGCCTCAAGCCTAATCGCCGCCGAAGATGGCGGGTTGATCATCGGCATTATTGAACGCGATGGCGCGCTCCACCACCCCGAAGGCATTGATGTTCAAGCCGTGCAGGCTTGGATCAAAGAAAACGGCGGCGTCAAAGGCTATCCTGATGCGCGTTACATCGAACATGGCGCGGCTATGCTGGAAGAAGATTGCGATATTTTGATTCCCGCGGCGCTCGAAGGCGTCATCAATCAATCCAACGCCGATCGCATTCAAGCAAGGCTCATCATTGAAGCCGCCAATGGCCCCATCACCTTCCATGCCGATGAAATTCTCAACAAGCGCGGCGTGGTGATTATCCCTGATCTCTTCGCCAATGCAGGGGGCGTGACGGTTTCGTATTTCGAATGGGTCAAGAACCTGTCGCATATCCGATTTGGACGAATGGAACGCCGCCAAGAAGAGCTGCGCCACCAAATGCTGATTGAAGAATTGGAACGCCTGTCGACGAAAACCGAATTGGATTGGTCGCTGACCGATGATTTCAAGGCAAAATACCTCAAAGGCGCGGGGGAATTGGAAATGGTGCGATCAGGTCTTGATGATACGATGCGCACCGCCTATCAAGCCATCCGTGAGATTTGGCATAGCCGCGACGACGTGCCAAGCCTGAGGGTTGCGGCTTATATCTTAGCCGTCCAACGCATCGCCACCAGTTATCTGTCGAAAGGCCTGTGATCCAGATTGATGGCGGATCAGCAATCGCTTTCTTGTTTGTTGTTTCAGCTTGGATTAGATTGACCAAACAAACATTTTAAGAACAGGGCCATGGCCGCGTTTACCCCGCCTCTTTCCTTTTTCAAAAGCCAATGGCAATTCTTGCTTTTCGGGTTTTTATTGGCGTTTTTTTCATCGCCAGGGCAAACCTTTTTCATCTCGCTCTTTTCCGGCGTGATCCGCGACGAACTCAACCTAAGCCATGGTGATTTTGGCACCATCTATGCGATGGGGACGCTCGCGTCAGCGGCCACCTTAATCCCCCTTGGCCGATTGGTGGACACCATCAAATTGCGGGTGATCGCGCTGGCCATCATCATCGGGCTGGCGTCAGCGGCGTTGCATTTTTCTTTTGTCCATTCGGTCATCACCTTGGGTTTTGGCATTTACCTCCTGCGGCTTTCGGGTCAAGGGATGATGACCCATCTCTACGCCACCGCGATCAGCCGCCGTTATGTCGCTGAACGTGGCCGGGCGTTATCGGTCTCGGTCTTTGGTCATCCCGTATCGGAATTCCTCATGCCTCTTTTTGTCATCGCCCTGCTCGCGGTCATGGATTGGCGGCAGGTTTGGCAAGTCACGTCGGTCTTGGTGCTGATCGTGATGATCCCCGCCGCTTTTCTGATGACGGGTCGCCGCGATGGGCAAGATGGTGGCGGGGTAGATGCCATGTCATCGGGGCGTGATGGCGTCCATTGGACGCGGCGGGAAATGCTCACCCATTGGCGGTTTTGGATGCTATCGGGCATGGTGCTTGCGCCGAGTTTCACCTCGACAGGGATGTTTTTCCATCAAATCTATTTTGCCGAAACCAAAGGCATCGCTTTGACGCAATGGGTTAGCGGTTACGGTTTTTTTGCGATCATGAGCATCATCGGCTCTTTCACCGGCGGGTATTTGGTGGATCGTTTCACCGCTACACGCATCGCGCCGCTGGCGGTTGGCGCGCTTTCTGTCGCGGTCTTCATGCTCTATCTGGCAAGCCCCGGGGTCATGGTTTTTGCCTATTTCATCATCTTTGGCTTCATCCAAGGGCTGTCGCATACCGCCGCCACCCCCATCTGGGCGGAAATTTATGGCACCAAACATCTCGGCGGCATCAAAGCCATCGCGCAATCGATGATGGTCTTTGCATCGGCGCTGTCACCTGTTACGCTCGGGTTGATGATTGATCAGGGCATGAGCCTGCAAGCCTTGATGACCGTTTTGGGGTCTATTCCTTTTTTGGCCGGAATTATGGCGTATTTTGCCACATCAACACGCTAACATTGACCGATGATAAACTTGTTGAACAAACATAATGGATTTGGGGTTTTGCCTTTGGTGGCATGGCCTCGCGGAAGCCTGTTCACCTTACTTTTCATTGGTTTGATGGGAATCGCCGCAACCCCAAGCCTTGCCAATGATCGCCCTACAAGCGATCAATGGGATGGCCTCTGGTTTGAATGCGAATTTGCCGGCAAGCAAGCGCCCCCCGCCGATGGATGCGCCATGCTCGATGATGACGGCTTTCTTTTTGACGGCAATCGCGTGACCTATATGAAAATGCTCAACAGCCCGGAAACCGACGCGTGCAAAAAACAACGCGCCGGCCAATGTTTTCAAGCGAGCATGCCTCAAATCACCGTCAAAGAAGAACGCAAGGGCAAGGCTGAGTTTACCGACACCACCATTGGCTTGAAATTTCTAGGCTGCACCCAAATATTTCATACAACAGCGATGGATGATTTTATCGAAGCCAAGCCTGACCAAGACCGCTGTTTCTGGGCGGGCAAAAAACATTTTTACTTGCGCCAATATCAGGGCGATGTCGAGGTTCAATGACCCCCACCCTTTTATCACCAACCCTTTTGACCCTACCCTCAAGAGCCTTAGTGCGCTTTGGCGGAGCGGAAGCCGTTGATTTCCTGAATGATCTGATCACCGCTGATGCTGCCACCATCCCCGAGGGGCAATTGCGGCCAGCCATGCTCTTGACGCCGCAAGGGCGCGTCTTGTTCGATCTTTTGATCAGCCGTGATGGCGATGATCTGGTGATCGAATTGGATAGGGAAAGACGGGCTGAGTTCATCAAAAAAATGACGCTTTATCGGATGCGCCGGGCGGTGACGATCACCCCCGATGACCGCACTGTTGAGGTCAATATCAATGGCGATGACGGCTTGATCGACCCCCGCTTTGACGGCTCTGTGCGGCGGGTTTAT
>CAJXME010000144.1 GCA_913056245.1 uncultured Alphaproteobacteria bacterium
CCATAGAAAGGATCATGGCGATAAAAAGCCCAAGAACACCAAAAGCCTGCCTGAACAGCGTCAGGCAAGGCTGAGAGGTATTCGGATGGAAAAGACTGGGCTTGGTCATGGGATTATCCGAAGGTTAGATCACCTGACGGGCGCTATCCATCAGATAAGCGATCATCTCGCGGTCGATTTCCAGCACGATTTCATAAGTATCAGCCCCCGTTGGGTTGATGCGCACCGTGCGCGCCCCGCGAATTGTGCCGGTCACAATGCCGCGGAACGTATCGTTCTGCACCATCAAATCAATCACGGTGGTGGAACTGTCGACCTTAAGGCCGTGGATTTGTTCCGCCAGATCACGCATCGCGGCCATGCGAGCGGCGCGAATAGCCATCAAGCGCTTCTGCGCATCGGAACGCCCCGGCTGGGACGATACCACCGCGTAACCCACGGCGTTCAAGGTTGGGATCGCTTCGGCTTTGGCGTCCAACACTTCGCTGACGGCTTTGAGCGATTCCGTCTGGCTCAGTTCCAGATCAGTCAATGGGTTTGGCGATTGCGTCAAGGAATTCGCATCGGTCAGCACAACAGGCACTTGGCAAGCGCCCAGAAAAGCCACCATGGGCAAAACATAAAGCGGCTTCAAATTAGATTTGGTCATTGGTGTATCTCCATCCGAGAAAATCATCTGGTCGGTGACTGCACGATTTATGCCAGATTTCACGGCTGTAAAAATTCACGTCATTTTTCAACTTGGCACGGCTTTTGCCTCTTCTCCTTATAAATAGTGATCTGCGCTCAGGATGAATGTTGTGACGATTGAGACAAAACATATAGAAAACAAGATGATGGCATTGCTGTCAGGGCATTGTGCCGTTGCGCGTTGTCGGTTTTCTGACGGTCAAGGTTTCGACATTTTGGTCGTCCGTCATGATCAGGGCATCACTTGGAAAAGCGTTTCCGATCAGGCAAGACGAGAGGCAATATAATGGACGCCGTTTTACAGCGATTGAATCTCCCTAATTTGCGGTCTGCGCTCAGCGGAAGCGTTCTGCCGGCTGGCATCTTGATTTTGGTTGCCATGATGGTGTTGCCGCTGCCGTCTATTCTTCTTGATGTATTTTTTGTGACCAATATCTTAGTGTCTTTATTGGTGCTGATGGTGGCGATGCACACGTATCGCCCCCTTGATTTTTCCAGTTTCCCCAGCCTGTTGTTAATTGCCACGGTCTTGCGTCTTGGACTCAATGTTGCTTCGACCCGCGTGGTCTTGACCGAAGGCCATAGCGGCAGTGACGCGGCGGGTGAAGTGATCGAGGCCTTTGGGGCGTTCGTGATCGCGGGCAATTACGCCGTTGGTATTTTTGTCTTTGTCATTCTGATCATCATCAATCTGGTGGTGATCACCAAAGGCGCGGGCCGTGTGTCGGAAGTCTCTGCCCGCTTCACTCTTGATGCGATGCCGGGCAAGCAAATGGCGATTGACGCTGACCTCAACGCTGGGGTCTTGTCGAATGAAGAAGCCAAACAACGCCGCGAAGATATTGCCAGCGAGGCGGATTTTTACGGCGCCATGGATGGTGCTTCAAAATTCGTCAAAGGGGACGCGGTCGCCTCAATCCTTATTTTGGTGATTAATGTCGTGGGCGGCCTGATCATTGGCATCGCCCAGCATGATATGCCCGTGACGGCGGCGGCGGAAAATTATGTGCTGCTGTCCATCGGTGATGGTCTGGTGGCGCAAATCCCATCGCTCTTGCTGGCCATTTCCACCGCGGTGATTGTCACCCGCGTATCCTCCACCCAAGATATGGCTGAACATATTGGCCGTCAGATTAATCTGTCGCGGGCGTGGATTCCCGTGGCGGTGGTCTTGGGGTTGATCGGTTTGGTGCCTGCCATGCCGAATTGGCTGTTCTTATCGGGCGCGGCGATTTCCGCTGGCCTTGCGTTTATGTCCTATTACAAGGAACAGAATCAGCCTGAAGAAGAAGCCTTGGAGGCGGCGGAAATGGACGCCGAAGCACCCAATTCAGACACCATCACTCTTGATGATATTGCCGATAATTCCGCGGTATCAATTCAATTGGGTTATGGTCTGATCGAGATGGTCAATAACGAAGATGGGGGGCTTTTGAGTTCGCGGGTCACAGGCATTCGCCGTCAAGTCTCCACCGCGCTTGGTTTCGTGGTGCCGTCGGTGCGGATTCGTGATGACATGAAATTGCAGGCCAATACCTATCAAATTAAAATCGGCCAAACGATTGTTGGCGAAGACAAAATCTACCCCGACCGCAAATTGGCGATCGCTGGCGAAGACACCAAAGTCAAAATTGACGGCATCGAAGTCAAAGACCCCACCTTTGGCATGGACGCGATTTGGATTTCGTCCAATCAGGTGCGGGATGCGGAAAGCCGCGGCTATGTCACCATCGCGCCGGAATCCGTCTTGGCCACCCATTTGAGCCATTTGCTCTATAAATACGCCGATCAATTGGTGGGGCAGGATGATGTCCAGAAATTGCTCGATAACTTGGCCAGCACCGCGCCAAATTTGGTTCAGTCGGTGGTGCCAAAACTGATCCCCCTGCATAACTTGACGGGCGTGTTGCGTATTCTTCTGCAAGAACGGGTGCCGATCAGCGATATGCGCCGTATTCTGGAAAATATTTCGCATTTGGTTTCGCGCAATATGAGCATTCCTGACATGGCGGAATCCCTGCGCCCTGAATTATCAGGGATGCTGATCCAGCAAGTCGCGCCGCTGAACAGCCCCTTGCCGGTGATCACGCTCAATTCGGAATTGGAAAATATGCTGATCACCATGGAACGTCAAAGCGGTGAAGAAGGCTTGGTGCTGGACGCGGCTTTGTCGGAAAAACTGCTGACGCGCCTTAACCAAATTAACGATGATATGTCATCAAACAGCAAGCAAGCGGTCTTGGTGGTATCCCCGATTATTCGGCGGTCGCTGTCAAAACTGATCCGTCATCATATCGACGATATGATTGTCATCGGCTTCACCGAAATTCCTGATAATCGCAAAATTGAACTTGTCGCCACCATCAGTGGTGATGCTGAAAGTTAAGCCAGCACTTAAGGAGGACTCACCATGCCAACCATTACCGTATCAGCGATCGATAGCGCCACCGCCATGGATCAGATTATCGCGCAACTGGGCGAAGACGCGATGATCCTTGATACCAAAACCAAAGATGGCAAATTGGAGATTCGCGCCACCAATGATCTGGCCTTTCAGCCGAAGAAATCAAAGCAGGTGAGCGATGTCTTCTCCACCATCATGCGCGAAGAATTGAACCCGCCGCAATCAGGCGATCGGGCGCGTTCCGTCCTCAATGATGCGAATAAAGGGCCGGTGATGGATAAGGCCGCCGCCGATGCGTTTTGGCAAAAACTGGATGGCCGTGGTGATGCCGCCACCCCTCAAGCCAATGCCAATGGAAATGCGAATGATGATCACACGGCGCGCGAAACCGAAGCCAATATCCGGATGCGCCGCTTGCAATGGGAAAATGAACGGCTGGAAAAAGAAGCCAACGCCTTAAAAGACCTGTCGCGCGAAGCCGTGGATACGGCGCGTCAATATTTTGAACAATCCACCTTCCATAGCGAAGAGACCAAACGAACGCTCGAAAGTTTCCGTGAAGAATTGGCCAGCGTTCGGCAAACCATGGTGGATAAGCAAGAACGCGTGACCAAGACGAAATCGCGCCACCGCTTGGCGATGCTGATGACGCTTGGGGTGATGGCGCTATCCGCGGGGGCTTATGGCCTGCGCGACCAAAGCGAAATGATCATGCCGTGGGTTGATAAAGCCATGACCGTGATCGGCGCCACCATCAGCGTCAGCATGGATTACATCAAAGTCAGTGACCTCGAAGCCACCCGCATGGGCGACACCATCAAAGTCAAAGGCATGGTGATCAATAACTATCCGCTTTCCGCCGACGCGCCGATGATTCAATTTGTGGTGAAGGATGATCAAGGCGTTGTGTTGTCGGAACGGGCGGTGAAAATCGATCAACCGGCGCTTCGTCCCGGCGAGCCGATTATGATTTCAACACAATTGGTGCTTTACGATCGGTTGGATGATCAGGTGGTGACAAATGTGACGGCTCAGGCGGTGGAAGAAGCGTCTTTGAGCCAAGCGTCACTGCAAAATCAATCCACCATTTAATTTGGATCAGAAATTGCATA
>CAJXME010000145.1 GCA_913056245.1 uncultured Alphaproteobacteria bacterium
CGGGGAAAAGCCTAGGCGATGGCGGCAAATCCTTCATCATCGGCTATTGCTTTGGCGGGGCGGCAGTGCTAGAAACCGCGCGCGCTGGGATGAGCCTCGATGGCTATGTCAGTTTCCATGGCGGCCTCGGCACGCCGGATGGTCAAGATTATTCCGCCACCAAAGCCCCGGTGCTGCTCCTTCATGGCTCCGCAGACCCCGTCTCAGGGATGGAAGATTTGGCGAGCCTGCTTAATCAGTTGAAAGAAGCCGGCGTTCCCCATGACGCGGAAGTCTTTGGCGGCGCTCGCCATTCCTTCACCGTCGCCGGATCGCGCGATTATGACGCCGATGCCGATGCCCGGTCTTGGGATGCCTTGATGCGGTTTTTGGCGCGCAACGGCTGATCGCCACAAGAATCAATCAATCGAACAGGCGGGCGGTATTTGCGTTACCCCGCCTGTTTGACCCAAGATTTTAATACATCCGTATAGTGATGGGCGCCGCGGTATTCGAGCATCGCTGGCGTCATCACGTCGATCAGATCAAGCAGCGCGCCCAGAGCCTCAGCGTCCTTTTCCCAGCGATTGATCGGCGCGATGGCGGTTTGAATGGTAAAGACAATCCATCCGCTTTTAGGCAATTTGCGCAAGGTCTGCCGCTCCACCCGCACATGAAGCCTGCGGCCAATATCATCCACCGTAAAGGGCGAATGCTCGTGGCGGCTAGGGGCGTATAATTCATCGCCTTCCTGCAACGTCCAATTGCGGCGAAGGCTGATCGGCCCGGTCAGCATCGCGTCAAAAAACCGATCGACTGGCCGCGCCAATTTCTCCCCATAATGCGGAACAGGCGCGTGAATCCCCGCCATCGGCAATCCCATTTTTTCCGCTAAGACCCAATGCGAGGGAAAGGTCAGTGATCCTGCTTTCAACACCCATTGCCCGGTTTCGCCCTTATCGTTGGGTGGCTGCTCCGGCGCCAATAACAGCAAATCTTCTGGCACATAACGGGCGGCGTGATCGAGCGGATGCAACTGATCCGCTTGCGGCAGGGTCATCTGATGATGGGTTTTGAGGGTTTCGGTAATCAAAGCCAGCAATTCTTGCGCCGCGTCATCGGCTTCGGGGAAGGCCTGGAAAATCGCGTCATGATGCTGAGCCGCCAGCACCTCTTTGAGCGCGACGTGCCGCGATAGCACCGTGTCATCGCCAAAAGCGTCAGGGGCAAAGAGCCAATCTTCCGGCGCGCAAGATTGCAACCCCATTTTGATCGGCGCGCCCAACCGAACCCATGGCGCCGAAATACTATGGCTCAAACCATCCATCATGATATTAATTTTGCTCCCCTGCGCCCAACCGATCAAGATCGCCCATGATGGCGTGGTTATGCCGAAATGACAATGCTGATCGCTTCGCCCATGGAAAAGGGATTGCTACTCTATTGCTGTCCTGATTTTGAATTATTGAATTCAATTTGACTTTTTACGAAATATTTGTGAATAATACTTTCAAATTGTATAAATTGCAAAATTGCGACAAATGCTGCCTTATCAAAACCGCACCACTGATCATGCCATCCGCCTTTGGGATCGCGACACGTTATTGGCGCATCTTGGCTTGGCAAATGATAAAGAACCTAAGGCGACCAACCTGAAAAAACTGGAACGCCTGACCGCGGAAAGCGGGTATTTCCCGCCGCTTTTGACCCTTGACGATCTCCGCGATGAGCATGGGCAGGCCTTATGGGCAAATTTGCGCGACCATGAGGTGCAAACGATCCAATCACGCCGCGGCAAGTGGTTGGCGCTTCAATGCTGGCAAGCGGGAGATCACCCCGCGATGGTCATCGCCAATGATGGCCGCGGCTCTCGTTTCTGGCGGTTTATCGATAACGATCAGGGGCTTCGTCATCATCTCCACGAATTCATCACTGGCCTTGGTGAGCAAAGCGCTCAACCGACACTGCTGTTTTTGCATGGTGACCTTGCCCATCATCGCCATGACCCGATCGCCAGCAAATCGGCTCGCTTTGCGCAATCGCCTTATCGCGAGCGCTACAACATCCATATCCCCAGCGATCTTTCATCGAAACCGCCCATGACGCCGCCGTCGCATCTCGATCGGTTGGAGGCGGAGAGCCTGCATATCATGCGTGAAGTGGCGGCGGAAACCACCAATCCAGTGATGCTTTATTCCATCGGCAAAGACAGCGCGGTGATGCTGCATCTGGCGCGCAAAGCCTTTTGGCCGGGGGTGCCGCCCTTCCCGCTTTTGCATGTGGATACAGGCTGGAAATTCCGCGCCATGTATGAATTCCGCGATCACGTCGCCGCGGCTTCGGGCATGGAGTTGTTGATTCATAAAAACCCCGATGGGCTGCGCCAAGGCATCAATCCGATTGATCATGGCTCAGCGCTCCATACGGATATCATGAAGACGCAAGGGCTGAAACAAGCGCTCGATGCCCATGGCTTTGACGCGGCTTTCGGGGGGGCGCGCCGTGACGAAGAAAAAAGCCGCGCCAAAGAGCGGATTTTTTCTTTCCGTAGCCAAAGCCATCAATGGGACCCCAAAAACCAACGCCCAGAATTATGGTCGCTTTACAACACGCGGGTGCGGGCTGGGGAATCGATGCGCGTCTTCCCGCTGTCGAATTGGACGGAAATGGACATTTGGTCCTACATCTATCGTGAGCAAATCCCCATTGTGCCGCTTTACTTTGCCAAGGAACGACCCGTGGTTAAGCTCGACGGCACCTTGCTGATGGTGGATGATGACCGCCTGCCCTTAACCAAAGCCGATCAAGTTATGATGCGGAAAGTCCGCTTCCGCACCTTGGGCTGCTATCCCTTAACTGGCGCGATTGAAAGCAACGCCGACACCTTGGAAGACATCATGCTCGAATTGCTCACCGCGCGGCAATCGGAACGTCAGGGGCGCACCATCGACAAGGATGCTCATGCCTCGATGGAACAGAAAAAAATGGAAGGGTATTTCTAAGATGACCACCCCTTCTTCGGAAATCACCGCCTATCTCGACGCGCAAAACAGCCTTGATACCTTGCGGTTCATCACCTGCGGGTCTGTGGATGATGGCAAAAGCACCCTCATTGGCCGTATGCTGTTTGAAGCGCAATCGCTGTTTGATGATCAGGTAGACGCGCTTGAACGGGATTCGCGCAAACATGGCACGCAAGGCGAGGATATAGATTTTGCCCTTCTGGTCGATGGCTTGGCGGCGGAACGCGAGCAAGGCATCACCATTGATGTCGCCTATCGTTTCTTTGCCACAGATCGGCGGAAATTCATTGTCGCGGATACGCCGGGGCATATTGAATACACCCGCAATATGGCGACAGGCGCGTCGACAGCTTCGCTGGCGATTATTTTGGTGGACGCCAGAAAAGGCATCTTAGAGCAAACCCGCCGCCACAGCCTAATCTGCCAATTGATGGGGATTAAGCAGATTATTCTGGCCGTCAATAAAATGGATTTGGTCGCTTATGATCAATCGGTGTTTGATGCGATTTGCGCCGATTATCAGGCTTTTGCTCAAGAGCTGGGCTTTGATGATATCACCGCCATCGCGCTTTCTGCCCTTAAAGGCGACAACATCACCAAGCGATCGGATCGGATGCGTTGGTATAAAGGTCCGACCTTGATCTCTAAACTGGAGACGGTTCCGGCGGGATTAACACCGTCGTCGGGTCAAGGTTTTGCCCTGCCCGTGCAATCGGTCAATCGCCCTGATGCGCAATTTCGCGGCTATAACGGTCAAGTCTTGCGCGCGCCTCTCCGTGTTGGCGATGCTGTTCGCATAGCGCCAAGCGGGGCGCAATCGGCCATCAAAGCCATTTGGCTGGGCGGCGCGTCATTATCGGAAGCCGCCCCGGGGCTGAGCGTCACCGTCGAATTGGACGATGAGATTGGCGTCTCACGAGGCGATGTGATCGCCGCGAAAGAAAACCCCGTGGAAACCGCCGATCAATTCGAGGCTGATCTGGTCTGGATGAGCGGTGAAAAAGGCTTTCCCGGGCGGCAATATCTGATGAAAATTGGCGGCCAAACTATCACCGCCAGCCTGCCCACCTTAAAGCATTTGATCGACATCAACACCGGCCGTCATCTTGCTGCCAGTCAAATCACTTTGAATGAAATCGGGCGGGTGACGCTCAACACGCAAAAGCCGATCTGTTTTGATGCTTACGACACCACCCCCGCT
>CAJXME010000146.1 GCA_913056245.1 uncultured Alphaproteobacteria bacterium
TAAAATTTTTGCATGAAAAAATGACTTAAGTCATTTTTTCATGCAAAAATTTTACCCAAATCAAAAAAGTTACGCTTTCTTGATATGAAGGCTAATTTCTTTGTTCCAATTAACAACCACTATATCTGTGATGATTTAATTGACATATCAAAACACAAGAGAGAACCTGCATTATATCAGTGGCTTAATAATATGGATGATGGTTCTGTCTTGTTCGATGTAGGCACAAGTTATGGTCAAGAATCGTCATTAGCATCATCATTTTCAAACAAAAACATAAAAGTATACGGATTTGATTGTAGCCTATACCAATCTCATTTCTGCGCATTAAACAAGAAACTGAACAATGATAAATTCGAATTTGTATTCGCGGCGATCGGCGCAAAGTCGGGCGAAGTAGTTTCCATTAAAGCAAACTCTGACACCCATATCCCATCATTGCATAAAAAGAATGTCGTTTATGAATATAAGGTGATGTCACTGGCTCTAGATGATTTTGCAAAATCAAATCAGATTATGCCAACTCATATAAAGATTGACGTTGATGGCGCTGAATATGAAGTGTTGAAGGGTGGAAAAAACATTCTTCAATCTTCATCAATTCAGGAAGTGTTCATTGAAATTGATAACGCTAACCTCGCTATAATTGACTTTATGTTATCACAAGGGTTCAAAATCAACTGGCAAGTAAACAAAGAACAAAATGTAGATATTCTTTTTTCAAAATTAAAATAATGATTGATCATAAAACTTCGATTACTTCATTTGCTCATGTCATAAATTCCTTTGGTTAAAAATTTCAATGATTTGAATTTACGTGATGCGAAGTTCACTATCCTCCCTTACCCTTCGCTTGCCCCCCTCTGTCCTGCAACCTTCCGCCACAGCCACCAATTGGCGAGCAACGACAGGCTCAGCAGCCCCGGCAGGATAAACACAAACAACCACACGTTGATTTCTTCGTAACTGATCCCCAGCATCGCCGCCCCTTGGTAAAGTAAGCGCACGCAAAAATCAAAAGTCAGGTCGATCCATTCAATCCCCGAATTGGCCATCTTTTCGCCTCCCAAAAACCTGACAATCGCCCCATACTATGGCAAGATTAGGATCTGCTATTGGTCAAATCATGGCATGATAAGGCGATCAATCTCATCGGGCGTTCTATCCAAGAGACGTCTTAGGGCTGGGGATGGAGAATTCAGCACATGCAACAAGAACTGAACACCGGCGCATTGGATTGGCCAAAGGAAATCTACGATATATTGGCTTCATACAACGTCGTGCAGGTGCCTTATGTGCCTGATGGCGGCCATGCCGAATTGATCAAAAGGATTCACGGCGACCCCAAGATGCGGCCCGTCAGCCTGACCACCGAAGAAGAAGGCATAGCCCTTGCCGCCGGCGCTTGGCTGGGCGGTCAACGTTCCGCCTTGCTGATGCAATCGAGCGGCGTTGGCAATTGCGTGAACATGATGTCGCTGATAAAAGCCTGCCGCTTTCCGCTCCTGACCTTGGTGACGATGCGGGGCGAATGGGGAGAGTTTAACCCTTGGCAAGTGCCGATGGGCAGCAAAACCCAACAAGCCTTTGAGATGATGGATATTCATGTGCTGCGCGCTGAAACGGCGGAGATGGTTGGCGATACGGTGAGGGCCGCAGCGCGGATGGCGTTTGAAGGCGGCACGGCGGTGGCGGTTCTGTTGTCGCAACGCCTCATTGGCGCTAAAGTCTTTGTGAAGTGAGGGGGAAATCATGACCACATCCACTCCGCTTGATCGTCGCGCCGTGGTGGCGCGGCTTCTCCAAGACCGGAAAAATTTGGTGGCGATTTCATCGCTGGGTTCCGCCACCTATGACTTGGCGGCCGCGGGAGATCATCCTCGCAATTTCTATCTTTGGGGGGCAATGGGTGGCGCGGCTGACATTGGCCTTGGCCTTGCGATCGCCCAGCCCAATCTTCCAGTCTTGGTGTTGATGGGCGACGGTGAAGCGCTGATGGGAATGGGCGCTTTTGCCACCATCGCTCAGCAAATGCCAAAGAACCTTTCGATCGTCATCCTAGATAATGGGCTTTATGGCGAGACCGGGGCGCAGGCATCGCATACCGCCAACGCCACGGATTTGGCGGCGGTTGCCGCTGCTTGCGGGATACCAGAAACAGAAGTGATCGAAGACGAAGCCAGCCTTGCCCAGATTGCCCAGCGGATCAATGCTACGGGCGAGGGGCCAGCGGTTTTCGTCATTCGCATCGATGGCGCTGAACAGCCCCGCTGCTTGCCATCGCGAGACGGCGTCATGCTGAAAGCGCGGCTCCGTCAAGAACTGGGCTTTGAGTCCATGTGATCCATGTATGGTGAGGGCGACTCATCACCCCCCTTCAAAGGCCTTTCCAAGAACACAATTCTAGATCATGATAACGCCATGTTGTTTATTAGAATTTTTTCATGCGTTGTTTGGTTTGGATTGACCACCCCCTCACTTACCTTTGCGGAACTCGCCGCCGAAGAGCATCAGGAAGATCAATGGGTGGTGAGTTACATCACCGAAAATTCAGTTCACGCGACCATCAATGGACAAGTCACACATGGCGATAGGCTTCATGTTCGTCTGGTGAAAGACCATTGCGATCAGGGCAATCTTCTCACCTTCGTCTATACCTTTGCTCAACATCCCAAGATTGAAACCCTTGAAGGCCGTTATGTCACCACCCAATTCAACGGAAGTGAGGTGATCGTTAAGGTTCTTTACACCTCTCCCTTCCTCATGGGGCATCGCGCCACTGTTGATATTGGCTGGGCAAGCATCGGTGCCTTAAAAGACATTTTGAGCCAAGAAAACCCATTGGTGATCGAATATCTTGACTCCAATGACGTCAAGATCACCGATTATTTTGACATCATCGAAAACCGTTGGAGCAATGACGGGGTCAGCGCCGCTTTAGACCGGGCGGTGGATCGGTGCAAGAATCTATAACCCCCAGCCAACCGAACGTTTCCCATTAAAATGGTTTAGCGGTTGTCAAATCCATAGGCGAAGACTATTTTGAAGGCAGGTTTTGATTTTACAATAATGTTGTCTTCATGTTTTTAACCACTAGATTTTCAGCCTATTCTTCGGCCCTGGCGTTCTTGGCCAGCCTCACGCTCCCGGCTCAAGCGGCCGATGTTCCGTCTATCCAAGAGTTTTATTCATCCAGTCTTGAGCTGCGGAAGGTTGAACATAATTTTTATAAAATTGATCAAAAAGAAACCGCCTATTGGTTGCATACCAGCATCTTCACCCCTCCCATCAAAACTTTGTCTATTTTCGAAGATGATCGCTGCTATAGCAGTTTCACCCATGCCGATGGCTCTGGTTCCGCCAAATTTGAATGCGCCAGTGGCGCCACCATCACCGCCAATTTCAATTGCCGGTCCGCAGCAGGGTGCATCATGCGCGGCACACATAGCGAAAAAGGCAATGTGGTGATTAGATTGAGATCAAATGTGAATTTATCCGTCGACGAATTGCTGGCCTATAACCAGCAATCAACATCCAACCAAAGTGTTGATACAGCTGCCTCTACGAAACCAACTCCTGCCCCTGCGCCCGCGCCAACCCAGTCAACCGCCAGCACCGAAACTGTGGCTGCTGTGACGTCTTCGAACGCGGCCACCAGCACGGCCGCTGCCCCGGCTATGCCGACAACAACATCCTCAACAGCGGTGGTGATTGACCAGTCCCAAACCACCGTATCCGCCGGGGTGACGTCGAATAAATGGCAGAACGCCCAAACGCCGGAACAAGCCCAAGCCTTCGCCAATGAGATTCAAGCCAGCATCGTGATGTATATGGCGATCTATGGCGTCATCGAACAACAGCCGCCAACCCTCAAAGACCGTGTGCTGAGCGTGGTCGACGCGGAAATCACTCGCCTTCGCGCGGAAAAAGCATTGCTCGAAAAACAATTAAGCCAGCGGTTTTCCACCCCCATTCGGCCGACCAACGCCAATCTGACGGTCTCCGCCTTCCGCGCCGCCGACACCTTTCCGAAAATCCCGTTCTATGTGCCGGGCACGAATGAGATTGGCGAGATGCTGGTCATCCCTCGGGTTACCGATGACGGTTTCTTGGAATATCAATTTGACTTCCTTGACCCCACCGCCACCTATGACAAAGTCCGCGACAGCCTATCAATCCCCCATGGCAATGTCGATG
>CAJXME010000147.1 GCA_913056245.1 uncultured Alphaproteobacteria bacterium
GTCATGCCGGTTGAAAGCGTGTAGCCATGGCTGGCCGGATTGCTGAGCGCCGCCACAATCGCATCAGAAGCCGCTTTCGGCGCGCCAGTTGAGGGCTGGCCGACTTCGAGATGCATAATCGACCGATTCATCTCTTCTAATTCAGCGGCTTTGGCCATCACATCCATGACCATAAAAGAGGCCAGATATGAGCGATCGGATCGTTTCAACGCCATAATGACTCCATATTCATTCGATTAAATTGAAGAAGTTCAGTTTGGGCGTATAGTACAGGCATAGGCTTGAGGATCAAATCAAATGTCGCGACTTGACCAAAAATGGAAATTATGGGGGATTTTCTGCGCCCTCATGGTGATGGCCTTTGGCTCTGTTGCGCAAGCCTCCGTCATCCGTGACACGGAAATCGAACACGGGCTTTTGCAAATCATCACCCCCATGGCGGCGGAAGCAGGCCTTAACCCTGACGCGATGGAAATTCGGGTGGTAATTAACCCCGCCTATAACGCTTTTGTTGCGGGCGATAACATGATCTATATCCATAGCGGTTTGATCATTGATGCCGATAATATGTTGGAAGTCGCGGGCGTCTTAGCGCATGAGATCGGCCATATCGCCTCTGGGCATATTCCGCGCCGAAACGAAGTCGTGGAATCGGCGATCATGAATAGCCTTGTCAGCGCGGTGGCGGCCATGGCGCTGTCGGCGTCTGGCAATCCCGATGCGGCGGTGGGGGTGATCGCTGGCGGCACTGATCGCAGTCGCCGAATGGTCTTGGCGCGCTCCCGGCAAGATGAAGGCGTCGCCGATGAATGGGCGATCACCTTAATGCAAAGTCAAAACCTTTCCCTGCAACCTTTGGCCGAAGCCATGCGCCGTTTTGAGGCTCAACGCAGTTTGCCTGAAAGCCGGCAGTCTGATTATTACCTAACCCATCCCGGCGCCAAGGAACGCAGCGCGGTCTTTCAAGATCATGTGAACACACAAGAATCGGGGTCTATTCACGAACCTCAATGGATGGCTGATCTGCATCAGCGCATCAAAACCAAATTGCAGGCCTGGACCACGCCGCCCAAAACCACGATCGCCGCCACCATCAATCGGTCGGATGAAACCGCGCTTTACCAAAAAGCCATTGCCTATTACCGCCTGTCTGATTTAACCACCGCCATCGACCATATGGATCGGGTGCTGACCATGGCGCCGCAAAACCCTTATTATTGGGAATTTGACGGCGATCTCCATCTTTCATCAGGGCAAGCCGATGCGGCGGTAATGGCCTATCAAAAAGCGATCGCTTTGCTGGACGATCAAAACCCTGATCCGGTGAATTTAGGGCAAATTTATTTATCCATGGGGCGAGCCTTGATGGTGAGTGGTGATGATGATGACGCGAAGGCGGCGGTCAAAGCCCTTGAACGCGCCCATCAAGAAGAACCTGAATGGGCGTTTGTCAAACGGCAATTGGGCATCGCCTATGGTAAGATTGGCCGCCTTGCCGCCGCTGATTTGATTTTAGCGGAAGAAGCCTTGCTGTCGGGCAATAATGAACTTGCGGTCAGGCTGGCGAAACGTGTATCCAGTCATGGGGATGTCACCGCAATCCAGAAGCAATTGGCGGCTGATATTATCGGCCAATTGGAATAAATCGCCGCCTCAATCAATTCAACCGCCTTGATAAAGGAAACGGAAATGCCAAACGCTGACGACCAACGCCCCCAAAATCCATCACGCCCATCGTATGGGGCTTTGGCCATTGCGGCTGTGGCAGGGGTCGCGCTCCTTGGCGGGGTTGGCATCGGCACCACCTTAAGCACCAACCCCGAGGCCACCGATCAACAGATCGAAACCTATATCCGCAACAATCCTGAATTGATCGTAGAGGTGCTGACGCAATACAGCATCGACCGCGACAAAGCCGATCAACAGCAAGGCATCAATCTTGCGAAATCCGGCAATGATCTGACGGTGATGGGCAACCCTGATGGTGACGTCACGATTTACGAGTTTTCCGATTACAATTGCGGTTATTGCAAGCGCAGTTTCGCGAGCCTCATGAATGTCATCAAGGCCGATGGCAATATTCGCGTGGTGATCAAAGAATTTCCTATTTTAGCGGAATCTTCCGTCACCGCCGCGCGGCTGACCATGGCCGCCGCGGAACTGGGGCAGTTTGAAGCCTTGCATAGTGAATTGATGATGTGGCCGGGGCGGCTCGATGATCGCGCTTTTGAGGTTATCCTTGGCAAGGTTGGGCTTGAACGCAAAGCCCTTGAAGCGATCATCGCCAAAGGGGAAATTGACGCCCGTATTCAGCAAACAAGGCAAGCCGCCGCCGCGCTTAAGATCAATGGCACCCCGGGCTTCATCATTGGCGATGCGGTGATTCCCGGCGCGATTGACGAAAACGAATTGGCGCGATTGGTCGCCGAAGCGCGGAAAAACAACCAGCAATAACTCATCATGAAGCCATGACAGCATGACATTTGGCTGTTATAATGTTCGCCAGAGGAAATCATATGTCTGATCAACGTGAAATTCTGGTGTTGAATGGTCCAAATTTGAACCGTCTTGGCAGTCGCGAGACATCCATTTATGGCACCACCACCCTTGCTGACATTGAAGCCATGTGCCGCGAAGAAGCGGCCAAACATGGGCTGGGATGCCGGTTTGTGCAATCCAATCATGAAGGCGCGTTGGTGGAGGCTATTCATCAAGCGATTGATGATGATCTCGCGGGGGTTGTGATTAACGCAGGCGCTTACACCCATACATCGGTCGCCTTGCGTGATGCCCTATCGATGGTCACCGCGCCGATTGCCGAAGTGCATATTTCCAATATCTATAAGCGCGAAGAATTCCGTCATCATTCTTTTATCAGCCCTGTTGCCACTGGCGTCATCGCTGGCTTTGGCCCAGCCACTTATTGCCTTGCGATCGCGGCGATCGCATCCTCACGTTAAGGAGAATTTGAGTATGTCCACTAAGAAAACCAGCACCGCGGCATCATCAGGATCAGCCTTTGTTCAAGAACTTGCCGATATCCTTGAGAGCGCCGGTTTGGTTGAACTGGAATATGAAACCGAAGAGGTGAGCATTCGTTTGTCGCGCGCCTCCTCTGTTGCCGCGCCGGTTATGACCGCTGCTCCCGTTGCCGCGCCAGCCGCAGCGCCTGCCGCCCCTGCCGCATCACCTGCGCCATCCGATGCTCCTGTTGACGCCGCCAATCATCCCGGCGCGGTCACCTCGCCGATGGTTGGGACGGCTTATCTGGCGCCAGAACCGGGCGCCAGCGATTTCGTCAAAGAAGGCGATAGCGTCAAAGAAGGGCAGACCTTGTTGATCATCGAGGCCATGAAGGTCATGAATCCGATCACCGCGCCGAAAGCAGGGGTGGTCAAATCCATCATTATTTCCAACGCCCAGCCTGTTGAATACGGTGAGGCTTTGGTCATCATTGAGTAATCCGACCAGTTTTCAGGATGCCGTATCTGTTGCCATGCCTGTTGCGGAATAAGTTAAAAGAGGATCGCGGATGATCAAAAAAATTCTAATTGCCAACCGAGGCGACGTTGCCCTTCGCGTTTTGCGCGCTTGCCGCGATATGGGGATTGAGACCGTCGCGGTGCATTCGACGGCGGACGCGGATGCCATGCATGTTCGCCTTGCCGATGAAAGCGTTTGCATCGGCGGCGCGCCATCGAGCGAATCCTATCTCAATGTGCCAGCGATCATCTCCGCCGCCACCATCACCGGCGCGGACGCGATCCATCCCGGCGTTGGGTTCTTGTCTGAAAACGCTGATTTCGCGCGGGTGGTGCAAGCCCATGGGCTGATCTTCATCGGCCCTAAAATCGAACATATCACCGCCATGGGCGATAAAGTTGAAGCCAAACGCACCGCCGCGGAAAGCGGCTTGCCGCTGGTGCCCGGCTCTGACGGTGCGGTGGATAGCGTCGACGCCGCCAAAAAAGTCGCCGAAGAGGTTGGATATCCCGTGCTGGTGAAAGCCGCCTCTGGCGGTGGTGGTCGCGGGATGAAAGTGGCGGCCTCGGCGGAACATTTATCAGAAGCCTATTCATCGGCACGAAGCGAAGCCAAAGCCGCCTTTGGCGATGACACGGTATACATCGAACGCTACCTCGACAACCCTCGCCATATCGAAGTCCACATCGTCGCTGATAGCCATGGC
>CAJXME010000148.1 GCA_913056245.1 uncultured Alphaproteobacteria bacterium
GGCCTCCGTCAGCGGATGGGTTGGCCTGCCGAAAGCCGCCGCCTATGGCCCCACCAAAGCCGCCTTGATTTCATTGGCGGAATCGCTTTGGTTTGACCTCACCCCTTCTGGGATCAAAGTGCAGGTGGTCTGCCCCGGTTTTGTCGATACCGAAGCCACCGCCGTTAATGATTTCGAGATGCCCGGCTTGATGACGCCTGACGCGGCGGCATCGGCCTTGCGGAAAGGCATGGCCAGCGACGCGTTTGAAATCACCTTCCCAAAAGGCTTTACCCGCATGATGCGGATGCTTCGGCATTTGCCTTATCGTCTTTATTTCCGTCTTATTCGTCAGCGCACCAACGCATAAAGGAAGCCGCCATGACCGCCGTCAAAAATACTCAAGCCATCCGCCATCAGGCCATCGCCGCTTACGCCGACGCCTTTGGGCAATTAACCGAAGCCAGCCTTGATGATCTGGTGGCGATGGTCAGCGATGATATTGTTTTCACCGATCCGTTTAATCGCATTGAAGGGCGGTCGGGGTTCCGCCATGTCTTTATCCATATGTATGACACCTGCCATGACCCGCGGTTTGAGATCAGCGATCTCGCCCATGGCAAGGATGCGTCTTATATCCGTTGGCGAATGACGGCGCGGCTCAAATCATGGCCACGGATGGCGCTTGATTTCACCGGTATGACCGAAGTGCACGCCAATGATAAAGGGCAGATCACCGCCCATTATGATCATTGGGATAGCGCCAGCCAATTGCTGGCGAAAATCCCATATATTGGCGCGCTGATCCGGCCACTTTTACGGCAATTCGTCTTGCCCAATCATCAATAGACCAATCATCATTAGATTTGAGCGTTATTCGCGTTCGATCAGCATATGGCGAACGTCGATGCTGCCGGCGCGGAACCCACCTTCGCAATAAGCAAGGTAAAGTTCCCACATCCGCTTGAACCGCTGATCAAACCCACTGGTTGAAATTTCAGGCCAGGCCGCCAGAAAACGATCGCGCCATTCCTTCAAAGTGCGGGCGTAATGCTGACCAAAACCGTGATCACGCACCAAGCGCAGACCCGCTGATTTCAACGGCAAGTCAAGCCGAGGCACCGACGGCAACATTCCGCCGGGAAAAATATACTGCTGGATGAAATCAGGCTCACGCTTGTAATCATCATAAATCGCGTCATCGATGGTGATGACTTGCAGCCCCGCCTTGCCGCCTTTATTCAAACAGCGCGAGACGGTCTGGAAATAAACCGGCCAATAGGCTTCGCCCACAGCCTCAAACATTTCGATCGACACGATTTTATCAAACGTCTCCATGACATCACGGTAATCGGTCAGTTTTAAGGTCACTTTATCCTCAAGCCCGGCGTTGCGAATCCGCTCTGAGGCGTAATCAAACTGTTCTTGGGAAATGGTGATGCCCGTCACATGAACATCGAAATGGCGAGCGGCGAATTCCGCAAAACCTCCCCATCCGCAACCGATTTCAAGAACGCGATCGCCGGGTTTAAGGTCAACCATTTCCGCTAATTTTCGGTATTTGGCATCCTGCGCGGTTTTCAGATCATCGCTCTCTTGTTCAAAATAAGCCGAGGAATAGGTCATGCTTCCATCCAGCCATTTGTCATAGAAAGCATTGCCAAGATCATAGTGATAGGAAATGTTTTTGCGCGAGCCGGTTTTCGTGTTGCTGTTGCGATAGTGAAGCCATTTCCGCAATTGTGTTTTCACGAAACTGAATTTCAAATTGGCTTCGACATAATCGTTTTGCATGACGGCTAGTTCCACCAAATCGGCTGGATTAGTGCTGGAAATATCGCCGGTCATGAAGGCTTCGCAGAACCCCATTTTACCATCGCTCAACATTTGCTTAATGGCGGCGTGTGAATGAATAACCATCATCGCGTCTGGCCCTGGTTGTTCGCCCGTAAACGAATGAGATTGGCCATCGGGCATGGTGATTTGAAGACTGCCAAATTCAAGTCGGCTGACAATATTCAGAAAGGCGCGCGCGCGAAGCGATTGAAGAATAGTGGCAATCATGATGATTTATTCCCTTTAATTTTTGCTAATGTCCAAGATGTTGATTGAGGTTCAGGTCGCTTGAAAAATTGAACCTTCTTGAACCATAATTTGACGGCTTCCCAATGGATGGCCAGCCATGGGCGCATGGGCAATTGCCCCGTCGCCACAAGCCCTGACAATAAGGACGCCGTGGTGAGCGAGGTGATCTCCCCCCGCAAGGTTGCGGTCAGGCGAAGATCATTGCCATGGGTATAGCGAATAAGAAGCCGCATCATCTCGTCGCTGGCTTTTATGCGCAACCGATACCCGCCTTCCATGGAAAAAAACGGCGAGACATGGAGATTCTTTTTCACCTCATGGCTAACCGATTGGCCTTCTTCGAGAACGCCGACATAAGAATGCATATCGCCAAAGGTATTGCGGACTTCATAAATGACCAGCACATCCTGCCCCCCGGACGAACAAAGATAAACCGAGATCGGGTTGAAACTCATGCCCAAAATACGCGGAAAGGTCAGCAGCCGAACGCGATCAATCGGCTTATGGGGCAAGATATTTTTGGCCATGCTACGGGCGTATTCCGCAAGCGGTCGCGGGGGTTCTTTGGATTTGAAATTCCAGCCATGATCGGCTTCGTGAAAAGCCATCACGTTCCAGCGCCCCACAGAAAAAAACACCGATTGACAATCGGCTTCATCAACATGATCAAGGTCAATCCAAATCGACAATCCTTTCCGCTCAAGGCGATGCGAAGGCTCACCATGGCGGATATGAATGATCTGAGATTGCACCAATGAACACGCCGTCATCACGCCATCTTTCTATCGATCTCTTGCGCGTCTAATGGCGAATAGGCTGTGGTGGGGCTGACCCATGGGATATCAACGCCCAAGGTCTTGGCCACCGCAACGGCGGATGACAAGCCGTCTTCGTGAAAACCATATCCCGTCCAAGCGCCGCAGAAATAAAGCCCGTTTTGCCCTTGCAGTTTTGGCAATTCACCTTGCGCCGCGATGGCTTTTTGATCAAAGACGGGATGATCGTAATCATAAACCCCATGGATCAACTTACCTTCAGGTTCAATCGTGGGGTTCAACGTCACCAAAAGAGGTTGACGCGTTTTTAAGTTTTGCAAACGGTTCATCCAATAGGTGACGCAAAGTTCAGTCTCGCCGGTTTCAGCCGCCACGGATTTCAGGTAACTCCATGACGCCCAAGCGGCTTTGCGTTTGGGCATCAGCCGTGTGTCGCTATGCAACACCACGCGATTGGGCTGAAAATCAAACGCGCCCAGCACTCGTTTTTCGTCGTCACTGGCATCACGGATCAACCGCAAGGATTGATCGGCATGCGCCGCCAAAATCACTTTATCGTAATAAATCTCGCCTTCGCCCTCGATACTGAGAACCACGCCGCCGCCGCGCCGTTCAAGGCCAAGGATATTGGCCTCGCACCGCAGGTTATCGCCAAGGGCGGCGGTGATCTTCTTCACATATTGACGCGAGCCGCCCGACACGGTCTTCCATTGCGGCCGCTCAATGAAATTCAGTAATTGGTGGTTATCGAGAAAGCGGATGAAGGATCGCGCGGGAAAAGCCATCATGGTATCGGCAGGGCATGACCAGATCGCCGCCGCCATGGGCAAAAGATGGTCATAAACAAACGGCCGGCCATACCCTTCGCGGGTGATAAAATCACCAAGGCTTTCGCCTTCAGGCCCCGTAGCAACGGCGGAAACCGCGCTTCGATAAAACCTAACCAGATCGCTGATCATCGACCAATAGGATGGCTTCAACAGGTTAGACGGTTGCGCCAGCAATCCCCGAAGCGAGCCTTCATATTCAAGCCGCCCGCCATCAACGGAAATGCCGAAAGACATATCCGTGTCTTCGGTCTTCACCCCCAGATCATGAAACAACCCCACCAAATTGGGATAGTTCAACCCGTTATAGACAATAAAGCCTGTATCCACCGGAATAACACCATCTTCGGTGGTGACATCGACGGTGTGGGAATGCCCACCGATACGCCGATCACGTTCGTAAAGATGGGTTTCAACATGAGGTGAGAGAAGATAAGCACATCCCAATCCAGATATGCCAGACCCGATAACGGCAATTCGCATGGTCAATCCTATTAGTATTCCAGCCTATTACAT
>CAJXME010000149.1 GCA_913056245.1 uncultured Alphaproteobacteria bacterium
TGGCGTGCTGATTAAATCGGTGATGACTTCCGCGTTGCTGGCATTGGGTTGATGAACATCAAGGCCAAAAACCAATTCCACTAAGGCTTCAGCCTTTTTTCTGCCCATCACCGGATCAGCGAAATCGTGAAACTTACTGATCAAATCATCATCCGATGGGGGCGATTCGGGATCCCAAGTCGCGGCGGTCGTCTCGGAGGTATAGCGCAGACCATCGGCCATGGTGATCACCACCCGCGCCAAGCGTTCTTTCGGAAAACGAGCGTTGTAATCATCGTCTTCCGATAGCGTCATTTGCGTTGATAATTCAAGGATCGATGGATCATCAAAAGGCGCGGATATTTCTGCCGTATGCAAATGACCGCGACGGATCGCCGCCGCCACAGGCCAAGGCAGGGAATATTGCGCGGCTTCGGTGTCTTGAGGAATGCGCGTCGACAATCGAACCGCCTCATGAAATGAGATCACTTCAACATGAGCAACCTCAGCGCCGTTCAGATGATGCGCGGCCATGAGATCGAGCGCGGCGGTCACCGCGGGTTGAGCCCAGCGGCAAATCGGCCATGGTTTAATATATTGATCGACCATATGCCAAACTTGGCCAAGGTCTTGCCAAATCGAGGCCTCGGATTCAGCCGTCACCGTGATGGCTGGCGCGCCGGTGAAGCCATCTTCCGCCAAGAATGCCGCCGAAACCCCTGCCATGGCGCCCCATCCCGAGCCATCTTTGACCATGCTGGGGTGATCGATGGTGCGCATCATTTGACTGCGTGGGCCATGATATTCGGCGATCCCCATGGCGTGAGCCAATGTGTCTTGATCAAAACCTAGCACCCGTCCCGCCATCGCGGCCGTGCCAACCGCCACCCAAGCGCCAGAGGTGTGATAATCACAAGCCGATTGATGCAAGGCAATGCCTGCGCGGATCGATATTTCATAACCAAGGATCAAATTGGTCAGCAAATCATCATCTTGAAAAGGGCGACCGCGATATTCCAGCAAAGCAAACAAAGCCGGCATAATCCCGCATCCCGCGTGCCCTTTGGTCAAGCGCATCCCGTCATGGGCATCGATGGAATCGATCATCACGCCTCCCGCGAGCGCAACTCCAGCGGGGCTTGCCAATCGGCCATCGGCTAAAAGGGTTATTCCCCCCTCACCGCTTGCGAAATGACGGCAGGCATGGGTGGTGATGATTTGTCCCATGGGCGTGGTGCTGCCCGCCGCGAGAACGCCGATCAGATCAAGCAAGCATCGTTTGCCTTGATGCAAGACATGATCGGGGATGCTGTCTTTCGAAAACTCGAGGATAAAATCTTCAACAAAAGGATTGCGCGGGAGCGGTAGATTTTCGAAAACCTCTGATTTTTTTAGGTTTTGTGTCTTGGCCATGGTGATGTTCCCTTCTTTAAGCCTGAACCTCTCAAGCGGCCAAAATATCGTGTTTGCGGCGTTTACTATTTTAATAACGCCAGCAATGAGGTTTTTCTGCCCTAAAGGTCGAATTTACTTGTTTCATTGGGAAAACAGGCGAATACAGATAGATGTCGTCCATAATCGCCCTTGAATCACATGAATGTACTGATCTCTTTATCGGCATTGTTGATCTCAGTGTTGCTGTTGCAAGTGGGGAGCGGTTCACTGGGGCCATTGGACGCCTTGTCCGGGGCAAAGTTTGGCTTTTCCGCCACAGAAATTGGATTGCTTGGCTCCGCGCATTTCATCGGATTGTTTTTAGGCTGTTTCATCAACCCGTGGTTGATCCGGCGCTCCGGGCATTCCCGCTGTTTTGCGGTGATGGCCTCAGCATCGGCGATATCCGCGATCATGCATCCCATTTGGGTTGATGTGTATTTTTGGGCGTTTTTGCGTGTGTTGACAGGTTTTGCCATCGCGGGCGGCTACACCGTGATCGAAAGTTGGCTGCAAGCAAAACTCGTCAATGAGAACCGCGGGCGGTTTTTTTCCTTATACCGCGTGTTTGATATGGTGGGGACGATCATGGCGCAAGGCGTGATCGCCACTCTCGATCCCGGCACTTACGTCGCCTATAACATCATCGCTGTGGTCGCTTGCATGAGTCTGATGCCCCTGGCCTTAACGCAATCGGTTCCGCCTGAATTGCCTGAACCAAGCCGGTTTCGCCCCCTCTTTGCGTTGACGCTCTCGCCACTGGCAGGGATTGGGATTATCGCATCAGGCTTGACGAATTCTTCCATTCGGATGGTAGGGCCTGTTTATGCCCTTGAAATTGGCCTCACCGCCACGGGAACAGCGATCTTTCTGGCCATGGCTGTGTTGGGCGGCGCGCTGATCCAAATTCCGGCTGGGATGATTACGGATCGGTTTAACCGCCGCTATGTCTTGATTGGGTTTTCCTTTGCCGCGATCCTGATTTCTTATATCACCGGCGCGGCGGCGTGGCTTAATTTGAGCAATGAATACACAGCCTTTGCGATGGTGTTTTTATTTGGCGCGGCGACCATGCCGATTTATTCGATCTGCGCGACCCACGCCAATGATTTCGCTGCACCGAAAGATTTGGTTGATTTATCGGCATCTCTTCTCTTACTTTACGCCATCGGCGCCATCATCAGCCCCATTGTTTCTGGCTTTTTAATTGAACTTTACGGGGCTGGCGCCATGTTCATCTATATTGGAGCGATCCATTCGGTGCTTGTTTTATATAGCATCTGGCGGATGGGCATTCGTCCCGCCATCAGCACAACCAGTTACCGCTATGTGCCGAGAACGTCGCTCTTCATCAATGCGATTTTGCGCAACACCAACGGGCGCAAATAAGCCAATACATAGGACTGATTATGTCGAGACAGGTTGCACACGGCCTCTTATTGCTGACGTCTTTTGTTTGGGGGATCACCTTTGTTTTCCAAACAACAGGCATGGAAACGATCGGCCCTTTTGGCTTTACCACGCTTAAGTTTTTGACCGGCACGATCACGATTTTGCCAATGGCCATCTGGGAATACCGCCGCGCTCCCCTTCAAACCATTATGCTGGACAGCAAGGATGATAGGGTCATGATCATGATTGGGATCATCAACCTTGGGGTCTTGATGTTCGTTGGATCAGCCCTGCAACAGGTCAGCCTCGGCATCACCAGCATCGCCAATACCGCCTTTTTGACCACGCTTTATGTTCCCTTGGTGCCAATCCTTGGTTTATTGATGTTTCGGCGCAATATGCGGAAATTGCGCTGGGTGGCCGTCGCTATTTTTGTGGTGGGGTCATGGTTGATGTCAGGGGCATCGCCATCGGATGCGGTGATCGGTGATGTCATGGTCATCATCGGGGCGTTTTTCTGGGCTGGTCATATCATGCTGGTGGGATGGATGGCGCAACGCACCCACGCGCCCTTTCAATTAGCGTTTTTGCAAATGCTGATCACCACCATCCTGTCCTATGGTGTTTTTTCCTTTACCGAAACCATGACCTTGATGGATTTATCCGCCGTTTGGCCTGAAATCTTATTCGCGGGCATCATGTCCACAGGGTTAGGCTTTACCCTGCAATTGATCGCCCAACAGCATTGCAGCAACGCCGCCGCCGCCATCCTTCTTTCGCTGGAAGGGGTCTTTGCCGCTATCTCCGGTTGGGTTCTTCTTGGGCAATCGATGATGGTTTCTGCTATGATGGGTGCGGGGTTAATTTTTGTCGCCGTGCTGATCGTTGAATTGTCGCCCGAATTCAAAGAACAATCCCGATAGAAATAAAGATCGAGAGATAAGATCGTGCAAGCGCCATCACGAAACCCGGATTTGAAGCATCTTGTGTTGCTTGGGGGCGGTCACGCGCAAGTGGCGGTGCTCAAATCGCTGATCATGAAGCCGATGGATGGCCTCAGGGTTACCTTGATCAGCCGTGATATTCTGACGCCTTATTCCGGCATGTTGCCGGGCTATGTCGAAGGTCTGTACGATGATCATGAGATTACCATTGATCTTAGTCATCTCGCGCGATTGGCTGGCGCAAGGTTCATTCATGGTGACGTGTCTTCACTTGATGCAAACCGCAAGAAACTGACCATCACCGGCCGCCCAGAAATGGGGTATGACCTCTTGTCGATCAATATTGGGTCATCACCGGATTTGACCTCCATCAAGGGCGCGGAAGACTTCGCCATTCCCGTCAAACCCATTT
>CAJXME010000150.1 GCA_913056245.1 uncultured Alphaproteobacteria bacterium
TTTGGTGGATCTGCGTGTGCCGTGGTTGTTTGGTGGGTCGGTCGGCAGGCCGGTCGGTCGGTGTGTTTGCCGCTCGGTTGGTGGTGTGTTGGTGTTGTTGCGGTGTTTGTTGTGGTGTTTTTGGAAATTCACCCGTTTCAGGATGGTAATGGCCGGTTGAGCCGTGTTTTAACAACCTTGCTTCTACTCCGCGCCGGCTATGCTTATGTGCCGTATAGTTCTTTGGAAAGCGTGGTTGAGAAAAACAAGGAGGGTTATTATCTGGCCTTGCGCCAGACACAAGGCACCATTCGAAGCGAAAGCCCGAACTGGCAACCTTGGGTCGTTTACTTCTTGCGCATTCTGCTCCAGCAGAGCCGCAATCTCGCCAAAAAGGTTGAGCGTGAAAAGATGATTTTGTCCAGTTTGCCAGGGCTGTCCTTGCAAATTCTGGATCATGCCAAGCAACACGGGCGGGTCACCATGGCTGATATGATTAAGATGACCGGCGTAAGCCGTAACACCCTGAAAGAACATTTCAGGACATTGCTAGAAAAAAATCATCTGGTGCTCCGCGGCAAAGGCCGTGGCAGCTGGTATGAATTGCTGTGATATGGAAGAAGAACAACCGAACACAGCATCGCTTTCTTCACGTTCATCAATATATCGTCAATCACAATTGCTCTTTTTTACAACCTAAAATTGTGACAGGATTTTTTTAAGATCAACGCGAAGGAGGGAGAACTATGCAAGCCTTCGACGGAATTCGTGTCTTAGACCTCACCCATGTTTTGGCTGGACCTTTTGCCACCTATCAATTGGCGTTGTTGGGCGCTGATGTCATTAAAATTGAGAGCCGTGCGGCGACCGATATGAGTCGTGAAATCGGCCCTATTGAATCGCTCAATGATCAGATGATGGGGACTCATTTTCTGTCGCAAGGCGGGAATAAAAAAGCCATCACCTTAAATTTGAAATCCGAAGACGGCCGCGCCATTTTTACCAAATTGATCAAGAGCGCCGATGTGCTGGTTGAAAATTTCAAATGCGGCACGCTCGCCAAACTAGGTTTTGGCTATGATCGATTGAAAGAGATCAGGCCGGGCATCATCTATTGTTCGATGACCGGCTTTGGCCATAGCGGCCCCAAAGCCGAACACGGCGCTTTTGACAATGTCATTCAAGCCTATAGCGGGTTGATGGAAACCACTGGCCCAGCCGATGATAAAGCCATGATGGTGGGCTCGCCCATGCTGGATTATGGCACCGGCGCGCAGGCTGCTTTTGCGATATCGTCAGCGCTGCTTCGGCGTGAACGCACCGGCGAAGGTCAGCATCTTGATGTGGCGATGTTGGATTGCGCGCTCACCTTTATGGCGACCGCGGTGGTTAATCACAGCAATAACGGCCAATCGCCAATGCGCGCGCCTTTAGGGCGGAATTATATCGCCGCCTATGGATGCTACGAAGCCGCCGATACGCGGGTCATGATCGGCACGTTCACCGCCAAGCAAAATGAACAGATGTGGCGCATCTTAGGGCGCGATGACTTGGCGGAGACCGTCAAAGACCTGACCATCACCCAAATATCGAAACGGCAAGCGGAAGACGAGCAAATCTTGATTGATATTCTCCGCACCAAAACCGCCGATGAATGGGAAGAATTATTCAACAAAGGCGGCGTTCCCGCCGCCCGGGTTCGCGATCTGGATGAGGCTTTAGCAAGCGATCAAGCCGCCGCGCGATCCGCCACCGCCACGTTCAGCGATTGGAACAACCCAGAACACCAGCATCGGGCGATTACCGCCGGCTTTGCCTGTGATCATGACGGCCCCACTCTGAAGACACCGCCGGCCCATTTGGGTCAGCATAACGCCCATGTGCTTGCAGAATTGGGATATTCAGCCGAAGACATCCGCGTTTTTCAGGAGAATGGGGTGATTTAAGCCGAGCAAAGGATCGCGATATCCGCCAAATTCGTGCCTGTAGGCGGCATTTTAATCAAAGCCCCCAATTGATCGAGATAGGGGTAACTATCATGGGCCTTGAGCGCTTCTAGGCCTTGTTGGCGATCCACCGCCATTCCACTATGCACCAAAGCGCCCGCCGCGTCAGTAGGGCCATCACGCCCATCCGTACCCGCGGCTAAAAGCACCCAATCGCGGGACGAAGATGTGTTGTTTTCGGTCATGGCCATCAGAAAGGCAAGGGCAAGTTCTTGGGAACGCCCGCCTTTTCCGGAGGCCGCGGAAGAGGCGAAGGTGACCACGGTCTCCCCCCCTGTGGCGGCTTGGATGGGGGATTGACTTTGGTCAATGATCTCTGCCAATTGCCTGCCCATGGTGGCGGCTTCACCCGATAATTCGGGCAAAGCGCAAGTATTGCCCCCCAGCGATTGCGTGGCGGCTTCACGGCAAATTTCATTGCTCGCCAGAATTTCCGTCGCCACCCTATCAAAAACAGCATCCCCCAATCGGCAGGGCTTGTTTTCAGGGTGAGCCTCAACCGCGGCAAGATACGATTTGATCGCGTCTAATTCCATCAGCCCCGCGCGCTTCAAGAAATCCAACATCACCGATTCTGGCACGGGGTCAGGCGCCATGGGCCCCGAGGCAATGGCCGCCAAATCTGTTGCCATATCCCCTGATGCCGGAACATCGGATAAGACCCATTGCGTCACCCGCGCCGGCTGAGCGGCGCGCGCAAGACGCCCGCCTTTGATGCCCGAACAAAACCGCCGCACCGCGTTCATGGCGTGGATATCAAGACCGCTGGCGAGCAATCGCTCGTTAATGGCAATTTTATCCGCGAGGGTTAACCCTTCTCCGGGCAAGCACGACAAGGCCGAACCACCGCCGCTGACCAACATCAGCAAATGATCATCCGCGTTCAGCGCTCTTGCGGCTTCCATCATTTTATGGGCGCCCTGCATGCTGTTTTCATTCGGCACGGGATGACCGCCAATGATAATCTCAAACCCATCGACTTGCTGATTAGGATCATGGGTCACCATCACCCCGGGCGCCATCAATCCCGCATCGCGGCAAGCTCGCGCCATTGGCCCTGCCGCTTTGCCCAAGGCCATGATACGCGTGGGCGGAAGATCAAGGCGCGTTAAGGCTTTGGCCATCACACGGTCAGGCGCGGCCGCTTTTAACGCGGCTTCGAAGGCCGCCTCGGCTTTGGTGATCAAATGCTGCGGTATCATGCGGGGTTAGGCAATTTCTCGCCGGCAAAATGTGCTTTAAGATTTTCAACCACCATCATGCCCATGGCGTTTCTGGTCTCGATGGTGGCAGAGCCAAGATGCGGCAAGAAAACGGTATTTGGCGCGCTCAGCAAAGATGGGTTGATCACCGGCTCGCCTTGGAAAACATCCAGACCAGCGCCGCCGATTTGGCCATCATGCAAGGCTTTTGCAAGCGCGTCTTCATCAATGACATCGCCACGTGCGGTGTTGATCACCAAGCCATGGGACGGCATCGCGGCAAGGGCAGAAGCCGACAGAATATGGCGCGTTTCATCCCCACCGGGGCAATGCAGGCTCACGATATCAGCCTTGGCGCAGACCTCTTCCACCGTGTCCAATTGCACCGCGTTGATATCCCCGCAATCGGTTACCTTTGACCGGTTATAGAAAACAACCTTCATCCCAAAGCCCAAGGCGCAACGACGCGCCACGGCTTTGCCAATCCGCCCCATGCCAATTATGCCGACGGTCTTGCCGGAAAAATCCATCCCCAGCAAATGAGTCGGCCGCCAGCCCGACCAAGCGTTGTTCCGAATCTCGCGCTCGCCTTCCGCCGCGCGGCGGCAAGCCATCAGCATCAAAGTCATGGCAATATCAGCCGTCGCATCGGTCAAAACGCCGGGGGTGTTTGCCACGGGCAAGCCATGTTTCGCCGCCGCCGCCAAATCGATGTGATTCACGCCAACCCCAAAATTGGCGATGATTTGGCACTGCCCCTCCGCCGCCGCGGCGATCACGTCAGCATCGATTTTATCGGTCACAGTGACCGCAATCGCATCATGGGTTTTCACCCCCTCGATCAATGCTTCGCGGCTCAGCGGCCGATCTTCTGCATCAACGGTGACATCAAACAAGGCATTCAACGCCTGTTCCGCGGCTTGAGGCCAACGGCGGGTTTGCAAAACTTTTGGA
>CAJXME010000151.1 GCA_913056245.1 uncultured Alphaproteobacteria bacterium
AGCCTGTGGTGCATGTAGTGCCCTTCCGTGCGGCGCTCGGCGCGCCAGTGCGCGTGGTGGCGAAGGCTTCTGAAACCGGTCATGGCACCAACGTCATTTCTGGTCTGGCTATGTCCATGGAAGCCACTGCGGTTCCAGCGATCATCATCGCGGCGGGGATCATTGTATCCTTCCAGATGGCGGGCATTTACGGCATCGGTATCGCGGCGACCACCATGTTGGCGCTGGCTGGTATGGTTGTTGCCCTTGATGCTTACGGTCCTGTGACCGATAACGCTGGCGGTATTGCTGAAATGGCTGAATTGGATGAGTCTGTTCGTAACGTCACAGACGCGCTTGACGCTGTTGGTAACACCACCAAAGCCGTGACCAAAGGTTACGCGATTGGTTCTGCTGGTTTGGCGGCATTGGTTCTGTTTGCGGCTTATACCGAAGACCTGAACCACTACTTCCCGAACTTGACCGTCAACTTTGATCTGAAAGACCCATATGTTGTTGTTGGTCTGCTGATCGGCGGCATGTTGCCTTACCTCTTTGGTTCGCTCGGTATGCAGGCTGTTGGCCGTGCCGGTGGCGCTGTGGTGGAAGAAGTTCGCCGTCAGTTCCGCGAAATCAAAGGCATCATGGAAGGCAAAGCCAAGCCGGATTATTCCCGTGCGGTTGACCTGCTGACACGCGCGGCGATTAAGGAAATGATTATTCCTTCATTGCTGCCTGTATTGGCACCTGTTGTTGTCTATTTCGTAATGGCCTCTGCGGTTGATCAGGCGGCTGCTCTGACGACTGTTGGCGCAATGCTGCTGGGCACGATCGTGACCGGTCTGTTTGTTGCGATTTCCATGACCGCCGGTGGTGGCGCATGGGATAACGCCAAGAAATACATCGAAGACGGCAATCATGGCGGCAAGGGCTCTGAAGCTCATAAAGCGGCTGTGACAGGCGATACCGTTGGTGATCCTTACAAAGACACCGCGGGTCCTGCTGTTAACCCGATGATTAAAATCATCAACATTGTGGCTATTCTGATGCTGGCAGCGCTGGCACACTAAAGCCCAAGAGTGATCGAATAAAAAAGGCCCTTCTTCGGAAGGGCCTTTTGCTTTGCGTGGTGATTAAATTATTCAGGCTTTATTGCGCGCCGGCGGTGTTGCCTCGGCTGACATTGCGGAAGATTTGCTCAAGAATGCCATAAGTATCCCCGGGGGTGGGGGTCTTAGAATCGAGGTGATAGATCACCCGTCCCGTGTCTTGGTCGGTGATATCGATGGCCTCAACGATGCCTTTGTCATCAATGGTAAAATTGACGATGGTTCGCGCGATGGTTTGCTTTTTGCCGCCGGGTTTTTCTTCCATGATCTGGGCAATGTAATAGACCGATCCGCTGTCAAAAGCGCCGGTGGTTGATGGTCGCCCAAAAAGCGATTCCACTTCTATCAAGCGGGTTTGGCCTGGTTTTACCTTGGCTAAGTTTTCCGGGTCCAGTTGATTGCCGTGGCTGTAAATCGTGCTGCTGCAACCGCCCAAGACAAGCGCGGATATGGCCGTCGCGATGAAAAGGCTTTTCGTCTGATTTAACTTCATGGTATCACATCTCATTAATCTTCTTACTGTTTTGCAGTGATCTGCCCTTAACGTCAATCATTGTTCGAGGATAAATGTGGTTTCCATGTTAAATTGGCTTTCCAATTGGGTTGAAAAGCGGGCGCGCCCCGGCGGCGATGATGCCTATCAGGTCTATGCCAGCATTGCGCAAGCGGCACGTCAGCCTGATCTTTATCAACGGTTTCAGATTGACGACACGTTTGATGGGCGATTTGATACCCTCACGCTGATCGCTGTGTTGGTGGCTCGCCGCCTTAAAAATGCCGGTGAAGATGGCCAACGGTTGAGCCAAGACGTCACCGATGTCATGTTCGCTGATATGGACCTTAGCCTGCATGAAATAGGCGTCAGCGAAAATAAGGTCAGCAAGAAAGTCAAAACCATGGCGACGGCCTATTTGGGGCGGATGCAGGTGTATGTCGACGCGCTGGATGCCGATGATGATGAGGCTTTGGCCGATGCTTTGGCGCGCAACCTTTATCGAGACAATGGCACTGACGCGCGTGAAAACGGTCTGGTGGCGTTGATCAAAGCCGAAACCAAGCGTCTCGATCAATTGAGTGATCAAGCACTGCTGAAGGGCAATCTCGGTTCTATTTTCCAACTTTAATTTTTCTGTATTCAAGACAGATCAAGGGGTTTGACCCATGCTCGATACCGTCATTTCAATCGATAGCCTATCTTCCGGCAAGCCAATGGTTTTATCGCTCACCGCCAGCCGTGAGGATTGTGAGGCATTGGCGAATCGTTTTGATTGGATGGATGTGTCGTCATTAACCGCCACCATCAAATTAAAAGCCATCGCCAATGGCGCGTTTCATGCCTCAGGGGTGATCGAATGCGCCATTATTCAGCGTTGTGGCCTTACGGATCGCCCCGTGCCGGAAGCCTTATATATCGATGTTAATGAGCGCTTTGCCGTGATCGATGACGATGACAATGATGGTGAGGCTGAAATCGACCCGATGGCGGTCTCTGTTGAAGCGATCCAAAACAACGAAATTTCTGTGGGGGAGATGATCGCTCAATTGGTGGGAATTGAAGCCACGCCATGGCCGCGTGACCCTGAAGCCGAAGGTTTGGTCATTAATCCTCAAGACGATCCAACAAATCCGTTCGCTTCGCTTGCCGAATTGAAGAAAAAACTATAAAAACGTAATATATTTCATCTCATAGGGGACGTTCACTGTCACCGAATAATCAGCAAATAAACCCCCGCGTGGCAATTGATGTAATGGGCGGCGATCACGGCACGGCTGTGATCGTAAAGGGCATTGCTATGGCGATGACCACAAGCCCTAATATGCGCCCGATTTTGGTGGGGGATGAAACCCTTATTCAAAAAGAACTGTCGAAATACAGTGATCTTCAGGCCGTTGAAATCGTGCACACCACTGAGATTGTGCCGGCAGAAGAAAAGCCTTCCGTGGCGCTCAGGAATGGGAAGAACACCTCCATGCGATTGGCCATTAATTTGGTGCAAGAAGGCAAAGCCGATGCCGCGGTTTCTTGCGGCAATACCGGCGCCTTGATGGCGATGGCTTTGATCGCGCTTCGCACCATTGATGGGATTGATCGCCCTGCGCTGGCGGCTAATCTGCCGACGATTGACTCCAAATGTTGTATGCTCGATCTGGGCGCGAATATTGATTGCACGGCGGAACATCTGGTGCAATTTGCGCTAATGGGCGAAACCTTTAGCCGTGTCGTCAACGGCAATGATAACCCCAGCATTGGCCTGCTCAATGTCGGCGCCGAAGAACAAAAGGGCAATGCTGTGTTGCGTGAAGCCGCCGCTATGCTCTCAGCGTCGAAGTCTGAGATCAATTATTATGGTTTTGTCGAAGGCAATGACATCACCATGGGGGCTGTTGACGTCGTGGTTAGCGATGGCTTTTCGGGCAATATCGCCCTGAAAACAGCAGAAGGCACGGCGAAATTCATCACCACGTTGTTGCGCCGCAGTTTGAAATCAAGTCTGATGGCGAAGATCGGTTATTTGTTTGTCCGATCGGCGCTGAAACCTTTGCGCCATAAATTAAACCCTCAGCGCTATAATGGCGCGGTGTTGCTTGGATTGAATGGCATTGTGGTCAAATCGCATGGCAGCGCCACTGATGAAGGGGTGGCCTATGCCATCAACACGGCGCTTCAGATGATCAATCACAATTATATGGATGACTTAATACAATCCGCGGCGCGCGCCACCCTCGCCATCGATCGCGCTGAAAATGGAAACGCTTAATATGAGCAGCTCAATCACATCACTCATCACCGGCACCGGGTCATATTTGCCTGAAAAGGTTATGACCAATGATGACCTCGCGAAGGTTATGGAAACCAGCGATGATTGGATCAAGAAAAGAACCGGGATTAACCAGCGTCATATCGCGGCGGAAGATCAAAAAACCTCCGATTTAGCGGCGGCGGCTGGGCGACAAGCGCTTGAAGCGGCTGGCCTTAACGTTGAGGATGTTGAGGCTATTGTGATTGCCACCACCACCCCGGATG
>CAJXME010000152.1 GCA_913056245.1 uncultured Alphaproteobacteria bacterium
AGTCAAAGCTTGGTTATTATCCGCGAATCTAGGTCAGTCGCGCTTTTTCATGGACATTACCCCAGCTGTCTCTTTTTGATAATCCATAGACTGTCTTTTTGTTGGCCGAGCGTAACGCCGAAAAAGTCGGCGGTACCGAAATCTCAACAGTCGGCACTATCGGTGACTCCAAAGGAGCTGAATCGCCCTACTGGCTAATGAGCCCAAGCGCAGCCGCCCGCGGGTCGCAAAAGAAAGCGTCAATCGAGGACAAGCCGATCAAAAAAAGATTATGATTTCGCCCGCCTACTACTCTTGAGGATGAAGCAATGCAGCGTTCGCTAACCGCCACTCTGTCACTTATTACACTGGGCCTCTTGACCGCCTGCGGCAATGACTCGATGCCTATCGAGGAAAAGCCACCGATGTTGATCGAGGGTATCCGCGCGACGGCATCGGGCGAGCAGATCGCTGCGGAATGTGATGTCGCACTCGAGAATGCCAAAGCAGAATTTGCCATCCTCGAAGCCCAGACCGGGCCGGCCACAGTAGAGAGTGTGTTTGGTCAATACGAGAAAGTCGGTGACGCGCTGACGCTAATCGGTGATGTCTGGCATCTGAGATCGGTTCACCCCGATGCAGAGGTTCGCGATGCGGCCAACGCCTGTAGCGAAAAACAATCAGACTTCTTTTCCCAAGTGGGACTATCGCGACCCTACTACGATCGTATCGCTGCCATCGATACCTCTAACCTAGACACTGTCGAGCGCTTCATGGTCGAGGAGGCGGTAGCAGGTTTCCAACGCTCGGGGGTCGACCGCGATGAAGCCACGCGTCAAAAGATTCGAGAACTGCAAAACGAAATCACGGCGATTGGTAACGAGTTCGACAAGAACATCCGGGAGGACGTGCGCTCGGTTCAGGTTGACGCCTCGGAGCTGGAGGGCCTGCCACAGGACTACATCGACGCCCGTCCTGCCGACGAGAACGGGATGGTGACGATTACCACCGACTATCCTGATCTCTATCCGGTGATGACTTACGCGAAAAGCGATGAGCTGCGCAAAGCATTGCGGCTAAAAGCGAGGTCCAGAGATTATCCCGCAAACAAGGCGCTACTGGAGCAGCTGATCGCCAAGCGGCACGAGCTGGCGATATGACCCCCACCATGGGCGAAGATGGCATCTATCATTACGATTGGTATCATCAATCTTTTCTTGAATTGGCGGATGATTTGGAAGAAGCCCTTGATGAGGGCAAAGTGCTGATGATCAAATTTGATCAGAAGGGCTGTATTTATTGCGAAAAAATCGCGCTTGAGATTTTGTCTGAGCCAGCCATCAACGCTTATGTGCGCGAACATTTTGTCGTTGTGCAGCTCGACCTTTATGGCGGTCGCGAGGTTATAGACCTTGACGGCGATGCCCGCGCGGAAAACGAAATGGGGCGCAAATGGGGGGTGATGTTTACCCCCACCATCTATTTTCTCGGTCAGCCCGCTGAGGGCGGCACCATCCCCGAACAGGCCAATGCGGTCATGCCCGGCGCGTTTGGAAAGTTAACATTTTTAGGGTTTCTGGAATGGATCGTGGCCAAGGGCTATGACGGTGATGAGCCGTTCCAGAAGTATTTTGGCCGGCGCATGCCTGAAATTCGCAAAACAATCGAAGAAGCCCGCCAGCAACAATCGTCATAAGGAGAGTGTTTGACCATGACCACTTCAAAAACCGATTCTAATCTTATTGCCCAAGAGGGACAATCCGCCGATCTTGATACGGTGGCGGTGTCTCGGCGTAAACTGCTGGGCGGTGCTGTTCTGGCGGCGGGCAGTTTGGCGACGCCATCGCTCGTCTCCGCGGCTGAATCCAATCCTGATAACCTGCCGCCCAATGTGCCGGAATGGACACCCTATCTGGGCGAAGGCGTGGATGTGAACCCTTACGGGATGCCGTCTGAACATGAAGCGCATGTTATCCGCCGGTCGGTGGAATGGCTCACCGCTAGCCCTGAATCATCGGTGAATTTTACGCCGCTTCATGAATTGGATGGCATTGTCACGCCGAATGGCCTCTGCTTTGAGCGTCACCATGGCGGTGTGCCGGAAGTCATCCCTCAAGATTACCGCCTGATGATCAACGGTTTGGTCGATCGTGAATTGATCTTCACGATTGATGATCTGAAGCGCTTTCCGCAAGTCAACCGTTTCCATTTCCTCGAATGCGCGGCGAATGGCGGCATGGAATGGCGCGGCGCTCAGCTCAACGGCTGTCAATACACGTTCGGCATGGTGCATAACGTTCAATATTCAGGCGTGCGCTTGTCTGATATTTGCCGTGAAGTTGGCATCAAGCCAGAAGCCAAATGGGTCTTGGCGGAAGGCGGCGACAGCGCGGGCATGAACCGCTCGATCCCCATCGAAAAGATTCTCGATGACTGCATGATCGCGTATTCGATGAACGGTGAAGCCTTGCGCCCAGAACAAGGTTATCCCGCACGTTTGGTCGTGCCCGGCTGGGAAGGCAATATGTGGGTGAAATGGATTCGCCGCCTCGAATTTGGCGATATGCCTTATATGGCGCGCGAAGAAACTTCAAAATACACCGATCTGATGGAAGACGGCAACGCCCGGATGTTCACTTGGGTGATGGACGCCAAATCTTGCGTCACCTCTCCAAGCCCAGAAAAGCCCATTCTGCATAAAGGCCAGAATTTGCTCAAAGGCTTGGCTTGGTCAGGGCGCGGTAAAATCACCCGGGTTGACGTGTCGCTCGATGGTGGCCGCAATTGGCAAGCCGCCGAACTGCATGATCCGGTTCTCGATAAGAGCCTGACGCGCTTTACCCTGCCGTTCCAATGGAATGGCGAAGACCTCTTGGTTCAATCGCGCGCCATGGATGAAACAGGCTATGTTCAGCCAACCATCCAAGCCCTGCAAAAAGAACGTGGGGTCAATTCCATCTATCACAACAACGCGATTGCCACATGGCATGTTAAGACAAATGGTGAGGTTGAAAATGTCCGCATTGGTTAAAACTACAATTCTAGGCCTCACCGGTGCGGTGCTGGCGTTTTCAACTGTCACCGCCACTGCTGGTGAGCGTGTTTTCGGTCTTGGTACTTTAGCGACAAAAGAAGAAATTCAGGGCTGGGATATTGACGTTCGCCCCGATGGATTAGGCGCACCAATCGGTGCTGGCACGGCGCTTGATGGCGAAGACATTTATGCCGACCGTTGCGCCCATTGCCATGGTGATTTTGGCGAAGGGGTTGATCGTTGGCCCATTCTGGTGGGCGGTCACGACACGCTGGAAAGCGAAGACCCGGTTAAGACCATTGGGTCTTATTGGCCTTATGCGTCTACCGCCTATGATTACATCTACCGGGCGATGCCTTTTGGTGAAGCGCAATCGCTCACCCATGATGAGACTTATATGATTGTCGCGTATTTGCTCTATATGAATGATGTCATCGACGATGATTTTGAGCTCAATAACGAGAATATTGGCACGATTGAAATGCCCAACCAAGGCGGCTTCTTCATGCCTGACCCGCGACCAGATGCCCAACTTGCCAGCGGTGAGCCATGTATGTCAAATTGTAATGTCTCAACTGAAATCATCGGCCGCGCGCGGATCATTGATGTGACGCCGGAAGGTGATGGATAATCACGCAAGAAAACTTGTAATTAGGTAAAGGAACGAAATGATGAAAACTGTATTTTCAGGTCTCTTGGCCGCGGCTGTTGTCAGCCTCGGTCTGTCCTCCACCGCCATGGCGGGTGATCCGGCCCTTGGCGAAAAAGTCTTCAAGAAGTGCAAGGCTTGCCATGTGGTGGATAGCGATAAGAACAAAACAGGCCCCCATCTGGTGAATATCATGGGGCGGCAGGCTGGTTCGGTTGAAGGCTTTAAGAAATATTCAAAAGCCATCAAAGAAAGCGGCATTGTTTGGGACGAAGCCACCCTTGATGGTTTTCTGGAAAAGCCAAAAAAATATCTGAAAGGCACGCGCATGGCCTTTGCTGGTCTGAAGAAAGAAGAAGACCGCGCTAATGTCATTGCTTACCTGAAGCAGGTCAGACAGTAATGCCCAGTAGACCAACATCACCTGA
>CAJXME010000153.1 GCA_913056245.1 uncultured Alphaproteobacteria bacterium
CAAAAGAAGAATGGCCAAAACTGCCTGAGCCGCCCAGCCAAAAACCTTCCCCCGCCGTGTTGGATTTATTGCGGGTTTTATTAAAGCACGCCGCCGATCAGCATGGCATAGCCCCTAGACTGATCGCCAATGCGGATGACCTCGATCGGATTGCCCTTGACGAAGACGATCAGGTCAAAGCCATGCATGGCTGGCGTTTTGATATCTTTGGGCAATACGCTCTTGCGGTGAAGAAAGGCGAATTGGCGCTGGCGGTGAAAGGCCGTTCGACCAAACTGATCCCCATCAAAAGCTAAATACGCCTAACCGCCGCGCGTTTTGCTTCAAATGAAACGGGTGGTGATCTTAACCCCGGTTTCGCTGGAAATCGCGTCGATGCGGCGGTTGATCAGCCCTTGATCGTGACCATGGAGCGTTTCCGGAATATCGATCAACAGTCTTTTCTTTTCCGATGACACGATGATGGTGTTGAGCAGCACGGGGATACCGCCGGTTACGGTCATCAGCATCCGCAAGGTCAAGCCCACCAAACGCGCCGCTCGCCGTTCTTTTTTGCTGAGCAATCCGCGGAACAAACTGCGGCTTGGGAAAGTGCCGGAATAGCGGGTCGAAAGCACCGCCGCCATCCACGCGCGATCCGAATGATCAATCCCCACCACCGAAAGGCCCAGCATCTTTTCAACCGCTAGTGAGGCGCGATAATCAGGATGATCAAGCCAAGAAATATCGGCCAAATAACAGCAGGATAGCGACAGGCGGATCAGCCGCTCATCCAGATTTTCAACAAACGGCAGCAGGCATTTTGTTAAAGCCAATCCAAGACCAGCATGACGGGCGGTCATGGTGCTGAATTCCGAAACCCCCGCCACCAATGGGTCAATCCGCCGAAGATCATTTGAAAGATCGTCATAAAGCAACCCTTCACGCACACCATAAGACGAAAACACCACTTCAGAAGGCTGCATGACATCAAGCAAAGCCCGCATCACTGTGGACGCTTGCATCATGCTTGCGCGGCGCGCCATGGGGATGCCCTCGATTTCGCCGCCAGATTTCTCAATTCTTTCAATCAATTTCTGCAACTCGGCTGTCGGCAAAGTCAGGCCATGGACAATATGCAGGCGAAGTTTTGACGCCGCTGTATAGGCTGTCGCCATCGCCCGCCATGTCCCACCCACGGCATAAAACCGCTTGCCCTTTTTCTTCGAAATCCAACCTTGATCTTGAAGCAAGGCTTTGATGCGGTCATAGGGCATGGGATTCAAATGCCCGCAAGCGAGGCTGGTTTGCGGTTGTTTTTGAATCGAGGCCAAATTCTTCACATGGATGAGTTCCAAACTGCCGCCGCCAAGATCGCCGACAATGCCATCAACATCGACAAAACCGCTCAACACACCTTTGCCGGCGAATTGCGCTTCTTCTTCGCCCGATAGGATGCGAATATCAGTCTGCAAAATGGCTTCGGCTGGAATAAGAAAATCTTGAGCGTTTTGAGCTTTTCGCACCGCTTCCGTGGCAAATATTTTGAGCGCATCCACTTGGCTGGCCTTGATGATTTGCGCGAAACGCTGAAGCGCTTCAAGCGCATGAGCAATGCGATCAGGGGCAAGGCGGCCTGTTTCACTCAACCCTTCACCAAGACGGCAGACTTCGCGTTCGTTGAATTGCGGATGCGGCAACCGTCCTCCCGCGTGATAAATTACCAAACGAATCGAGTTCGACCCAATATCAATCAAGCCGATGGTATTCTCATCGCCGCCGCCATCAACCTGTTGAAATAATTTGGCGATTGCCTTTGCTGATGTCATGGAGGGGCTAGGCTTCTTAATGTTATTGTTGAGGTTGTTTGGATTTTTTCAACGCTGACCCCCGACCAGACAGGCTTGGGTTCGTCATGAAGAAATGATGCGCGGAAAACCCTTGGCCATCTTTCGGGATGATCCGTTCATAACTGCCATCAGCATTGAGCATCCAACTGTTGAGCGTGTCGTTGAGATTGGCGGTCATCACCTGCTCAAGAATTTGCCGTTTCACCGTGGGGTTTTCGATCGGCATCAGGACTTCAACGCGGCGATTCAAATTGCGCGGCATCAAATCAGCGGAAGAAATATAAACCGCCGCATCATCAGACGGCAGCGGCTTGCTGTTGGCGAAGGCATAAATCCGCGCGTGTTCTAGAAAACGGCCAATCAACGATCGTACACGGATATTTTCCGATAGCCCTTTGACCCCGGGGCGCAGGCAACAAATCCCCCGCACCACCAATTCAATCGGCACCCCCGCTTGCGAGGCTTGATACAAACGTTCAATACAATCCGGATCGACCAGCGCGTTGACTTTAATCCAAATGCCGCTGGGCTGACCGGCTTTGGCGGCGGCGATTTCGCGATCCACCGCATCGTTAAAAGTTGACCGCGCCGTGACAGGGGCAAAAGCCACTTTCTTCAAATCATGCGGTTCGACATAACTGGTCATATAATTGAAAATACGCACCATATCCGAGCAGATTTCCGGATCAGAGGTGAAGAACGATAAATCGGTATAAATTTTTGCGGTAACAGGATGATAATTCCCTGTCCCGCAATGCGCATATGATCTGAGACCACTATCTTCTTGCCGCACCACCAGCGAAAGTTTGGCATGGGTTTTCAAATCAACAAAGCCGTAAACCACCTGCACCCCAGCACGCTCCAAATCACGGGCTAGGCGAATGTTTACTTCTTCGTCAAACCGTGCTTTGATCTCAACCATAGCCGTGACGGATTTGCCTGCCTCCGCCGCTGAAATCAACGCCCGCACGATCGGTGAATTCGGCAAAGTGCGATAAAGCGTCTGGCGGATGGAAATAACTTTTGGGTCTTCCGCCGCTTGCCGCAAAAATTGCAGCACCACATCAAAACTTTCGTAAGGATGATGGACGATAATATCCTTTGATCGAATAGCCGCGAAACAATCGCCGCCAAAATCGCGTATCCGTTCAGGAAACCGAGGAGTGAAACTGGGGAAGCGCAGATCATCAGACCCTGCCGCGCAGATTTGGCTGATATCCGCAAGGCCAATCATGCCGCCGACATAGGCGACATCGCTATCGTCAACACCCATGGCGTCACAAAGACCCGTGACAAACTCGTCGGGTTCGGAGGCGGATAATTCAAGGGCGATGACATTGCCGCGACGCCGCGCTTTCAGCGCTGTTTCAAACGTCGCCACCAAATCTTCGGCTTCTTCATCGACTTCCAATTCGCTGTCGCGCAACACCCGAAAGGTCACATGATTGTTGAGTTTATGCTTAGGGAACAAATGCTCAAGGTTGAGAAGAATGCAATCTTCGAGCGTAATGAAACGGGCATTGTCCCCCGGCAAAGCGATAAAACGGCTCAAGCGAGGGCTAAGCATGATCAGGGCTTCTGTCGCCTTGCCTTTATGGGTTTCAAGACCAAGGAAAAGCCCAAACCCCATATTGGCGATAAACGGAAAAGGATGCGCCGGATCAATCGTTAAAGGCGCGATGATCGGCAGGATTTCACGATTAAAATATTGGTGCAAAAAACCTTGATCATCAGCGCTCAATCCATCACGGCTCACCAATTCGACGCCGGCTTCCGATAACGCCGAAAGCAAACGAGGCAGGATCACCTGTTGGCGCTCGAGCCGATCCAACGAGCGATCAAACCGCAAAGACGGTGCAGGCCGTGGCCGATCCAATGGAGGACGCACAGGCCCTGGAGGGGTCTGTGCGAAGCCGGAAGGAATCATCAACAACCAGGCAGCAGCGAACCAACGCAAAGCCGATCAGAAGACGGTCTCAGCGAGACTCTAGAGACCAGATTCCGATGGTGTTTCCCAGCGGGTCCAACTGGTGGTTCGGGCTCCCTGGCTTAGCAGCAGGGCACCATCAGCCCGGAGACCATCCACTCGCCAAGCCTCTCCACTTACCGGATCCTGCACCTGGCGAGCCCAAAGGCGAGCCTCTGTCGCCTGACAGACCAGCTCCGGATCCAGGGCCAAAGACCGCGTCCGGTCGAGGGCCGCCAACACTTCCGCAGTCCAAAAGCAGCGGCGATTGGTCCGCAGAGGATGCCTCGAAG
>CAJXME010000154.1 GCA_913056245.1 uncultured Alphaproteobacteria bacterium
GGGACACCGCCGTTGGGCCGCTATCCTTTATGTGGGCTTTCCCAGTGAGCGAAAAGTCTTATGACAAGACGCGAACCTTCCAGTTCTCCTTCGGTGGCCGGTTCTAGGATGGTGTTACCGTTCCGCATGATTGCTCGATGGGCGATGTTGATCAGCATGGTGTTCTGCGCGAATTTAGCCCTGGCGCAAAACAACCCTGATATGTTTCGGAATATCGGCGTCATCGATATGAATGAAGTGCTTCAAAAGTCAGAGGCGATCGCCAAAGTGCGCGCTGCCTTGGACGAAAAGAATGAAGAATTTCAATCATCGATCGCTGAAGAAGAGTTGCGCCTCCGCAAAGAAGAACGAGCGCTGAGCGCGGAACGCGACCAAATGAGCGATGATGAATTCAATCAACGTTTCGCGCAGTTTGAACTTGATGTGGTGGCGATCCAGCAATCGATCCAATTGCAACAAAGCCGCTTTGACCGTTCCATCCAACAAGCCAACGCGACCTTAGAACAAGAATTGATCAAGATTGTTTCTGAAATCGCAAAAGAACGGCAATTATCCATGGTGATTCAGCGTAAAAATGTGGTCATTTATGATAGTGCTACGGATATGACCGGCGAAGCGCTCCAGCGATTGAATGAACGGACGAAAAACTTGACCGTGACCCTGCAATCGGGAGGCGGCAATGGCTGATCCTCGGTTTTATCCAGAAGCGCAACCGATTTCGATCGCTGATATTGCGGAATTGGCGCGCGGTGAAAAGGCGCGGGGGTGTTCGAGTTTGATGGCGCGGTTTATTGGCGCTCCCGATGCCATGGCTGAAGGCGGATTGTGTTTCATCGCCACCAAAGACGCCGCGGAAACGGTTCCCGATCAAAAAGGCGTCATTTGCTTGGTTGCGCCAGAACTCGCAGACAAATTGCCTTCATCCGTTGCGATCGTGGTGACGCCAGACCCTAAGCGTGCTTTTGGTTTGGTGATGCGGAAAATGTATCCGGAGCCTGCGCCAATTCAATCGCAACAGATTTCACCTTTAGCGCATATTGCCGATGATGCGGTGATTGCAGATGATGTTCGCGTCGACGGCGGCGCATTTATCGATGCCAGAGCCGAATTGGGCAAAGGCGTCTGGATCAAATCAGGCGTTAAAATCGGCGCCGGATGCGTGATTGGTGATGGCACGGTGATCGATTCTAACGCCAGCATTGATTACGCGATAATAGGTCAATCTTGCCAGATTGGCGCCGGTGTCGTGATTGGCGGTTGCGGTTTTGGCGTTGGTCGTGATGGCGGCAACATTCTTCTGCCGCATCTGGGCAAGGTGATCATTGGCAATCGCACCACCATTGGCGGCAATTCTTGCATTGATCGCGGGTTCATCGACGATACGGTGATTGGTGATCATGTCATGATCGATAATCTTGTGCATATCGCGCATAACGCCAAAATCGGCAATGGCAATGTGATTTGCGGTCAAGTTGGCATCGCAGGGTCAACGGTTATCGGCGATCAAAATATTTTCGGGGCGCAAGCCGGGGTCGCGGATCATGTGACAATCGGATCAGGCAATGTTTTCGCGGCGCGCGCTGGCGTGACAAAATCCGTTGGCGATGGTCAGGTGATGGCCGGCTTCCCAGCGGTGCCTGCTCTAGAGTTTCGCCGCGAGGTCGCCACGCTTCGCCGATTGGCAATGCCCAGAAAAAAATAATATACTCATCCAAAATAAGAAGGAGTTTGCCCATGGCTGATGATATCGTTCTGCATCACCCCGATATTCTGGAATTAATCCCGCATCGACCGCCGTTTTTGCTGATCGATCGCGTCGAAAATATCATCGTCAATGAATCCGCCCGTGGGGTGAAAGCCATCACCAGCACGGAACCTCATTTGGCGGGGCATTTCCCGGGGCATCCGATCATGCCCGGCGTTTTGACCATCGAAGCCATGGCTCAAACCGCTGGCGTCTTGATCGCCTATAGCAACCGTGACGCGACCCAAGGCCAGCATGTTTATTTCACCACCATGGATAAGGTGAAGTTCCGCTCACCGGCGCGCCCCGGCGATACGATGCATCTCGATGTTAAAATCGCCACCAGCAAAGGCATGCTCTTCAAATTCGAAGGCGTCGCGAGCATTGACGGCAAAACCGTGGCTTCAGCGACGTTTTCAGCGATGATTGTGGAGCCTGGACGCTGATGGCAAGCCAAATCCACCCCACCGCGATCATCGCCAATGGCGCTCGCCTAGGCCAAGATTTGATCATCGGCCCTTATTGCATCATTGGTGAGCATGTTCAGATTGGCGATCGCTGTCATCTCCATGCACATGTTGTGATGGATGGCCACACAACCCTTGGCGATGATAACGAGATTTATCCCTTCGCGGTTTTGGGCAAAGCGCCTCAACACGTTCATTACAAGGGCGAAGACAGCACGCTTGTGATCGGTCATCGCAACCTTATTCGTGAGCATGTCACCATGCACCCCGGCACAAAAGTCGGCGCAATGACTACCGTCGTTGGTGATGACAATATGTTCTTTGTGGGATGCCATGTCGCCCATGATTGCGTGGTGGGTGATCACGTGATCATCACCAATGACGCGATGCTGGGCGGCCATGTTGATGTCGGCGATTACGCTTATATCGGCGGCAATAGCGCGATTAAGCAATTTGTCCGGATCGGTCAATACGCCATGGTCGCTGGCATGACGGGGGTGACCGCTGATGTGATTCCGTTTGGCTCGGTCTTTGGCCCTCGCGCTGAGATGGTGGGGCTTAACCTTGTGGGGTTGAAGCGCCGCGGGTTCAGCAAAGATCAGATTTCCGCCATTCGCCGGGCTTATCGTATGCTGTTTGCCGATGAAGGAACCTTTAGCGAACGTTTCGAGGAAGTCACCCGCGATTACGGCGATATTGATTTGGTGGCGATGGTGCTGAAATTCATCAAAGACGGCGGCGATAAACCGCTCTGCCATCCCGCAAGGCAAGGATAATGACGCAACCGGCTTCACCCTTAGGCATTATCGCTGCTGGTGGTGTGACGCCGTTAACCTTGGCCGAAGTGGTTCGGCGCTCTGGGCGTGAGGTCTATATCATCGCGCTTAAATCCATTGCTGATGCGGATTTCTCGGAATACTCCCATGATGTGATACGATTGGGGGCGGTGGCCAGCATCATGGATCATTTGATCAAAGCCGGATGCCAAGATGTCGTGCTTGCGGGAAAATTAGCGCGTCCAGCCTTGAGCGCGATCATGCCCGATATGCGCGGCGCCAAATTGATCGGCAAGGTGATGGGTGCTGGTGACGATGAAGCGCTTAAAATTTTACGCGATGAATTCATGGAGAGTAAGTAGAATTCTAATGCAATTTCGTAATACAAGTCGTTGGTTGGGTGATATTCTATGAAATGAGACAAGGTTGCGCTTAATGCCACCATTAGTATGCATGAGGACACCTTAACGTTACGAATGTATTAGACTATAAACGCCAACGAATGCAAAGAAAACTAAATGTATAATCTGATAATGAAATTTTGCAATCAGATGAACAGACTAATTTGCCAGTAAGTTATCACAGTACTACAGCAGCGAGTGTAACCTGAGCTGGAGTAAAATGAAATGCGCCTCTTGGAAGGCTTTTCCTTTGAGAGTGGGGCGCTGACTGGAGTAAAATTTAGGCGCTGAGAGGCGACCTATATCCTAAAAAACCCATATAGGTCACGGTTTTAAAACTTAATTTCTCTTCAAGGAAAGCATTGACAAAGTTTTTTCCATTACCTATGCAACTGTTATACTGTGCTTCAGCTTTCCAAAAAATAAAATGAGACCATTTTGAAACTTCGCTTCCCTTTAAGACTATAATCAGTTGACTTTTAAATGTTGATAGCCAATTGGATCGTTGTTGAAATTCAAACTCGTAATGATTGCCTAGGAAATAGTAATCGTACTTGCATACAGTTTCTATAGCCATCTAGTTACTAAAGTTCTATAGTCATCTAGCATACAGTTTCTCTTAGCAAGTCAATCAGCAAAATGCGTATAAAAGAAATGAATGATACCAGAAAGCTATCAACGC
>CAJXME010000155.1 GCA_913056245.1 uncultured Alphaproteobacteria bacterium
CCGCCATACCCGCACAGTCACCAACGTTGTCGCCAACGTTATCAGCGATCACGGCTGGGTTGCGAGGATCATCTTCAGGAATACCAGCTTCCACTTTACCAACGAGGTCAGCGCCGACGTCAGCGCCTTTGGTGAAGATACCGCCACCAAGACGAGCAAAGATCGAAATCAAGGATGCGCCGAAAGACAGAGCAACCAAGGCTTCCATAATTTGACGCTCAGTCAAGTTCATGTCTGAAAGCACACGGTAATAAATCGCGACCCCTAACAGACCGAGACCCACCACAAGCATCCCTGTAATCGCGCCTGATTTGAACGCGATGTCAAGAGCGCCAGTCAATGACGACCGAGCGGCTTGTGTGGTGCGGACATTGGCGCGAACCGATACGTTCATGCCGATGTAACCAGCAATACCCGAGAAAACGGCACCAATAACGAAACCAATGGCAACAAACTGGCCAAGCGTCATGACCAAAATCACGGTCACGATCACGCCAACGATACCAATGGTTGAGTATTGACGGTTCAAATAAGCACGAGCGCCTTCTTGAACAGCCCCTGCGATTTCCTGCATGCGAGCGTTACCCGCATCGGCAGCAAGGACGCTACGCGCGGCCCAGACGCCATATGCAAGTGCAATCACACCGCAGATAATGGCAAAATCAACAATGTTCATCTTATTTACCCTTTGGGATGGGATAAAGAAACAACATGCCCCCAATTTGCAAATGTTGCTTCTGGTTTCTGGTGAAAAGGCACAATTTTTTGATGCCAAACACCACCTGATAAAAAGGCCGCAAAAACGGCCTCAAGAAACTTAGGCTTGTGTATAATCAAAGGCCGTCATGAAGGCAATGAAATAATCATTAAATCGCCACAAAAGGCCAGAAACTGAAACGTTTACTGGCGGTTTTCCATTTCAATTTTACGGTATTGGTGGGAAAACTTATCAAGGATGGCGTTAAACAAACTGCTATCGCTCCCGCAACTATCCGCAATCGCTGTGTATTCCGTGATCACGGTGCGCGCTGGGATATTCGGTGTGTTGCGAAACTCGATATAGGCGGCGCGGATCACCGAGCGCTCCACTTCACCCAAGCGTTCAATTGACCAATCGTCACGAAGCAAGGGAGCAATTTCAGCGTCAATCTGCTCCGCCTCTTGATAAGCACCGAAAACCAGATTGGTGTAATGCCCATCGTCGATGCTGACGATGTCGAATTCTTTTAATAATTCTGGCAAAAAATGATCTTTGAATTGGGGGACAATAGCCGTTGGGTCTTTTTGGCTGGCCCAGCATTGAAATAGGGTTTGCACCGCCGCTAGGCGCGAGGCCGCCCTGCGGCGCAAGGATTTCGGCCGTTTGTCCTCATCATTGGCATCAGCGCCAGCATAATCATCACTCAAGGTCATTCGGCATCATCCGCGGTCAAGCCATATTGATACGCCAATTCAGCCATGGCCAAAGCCGCACGCGCCGCGTCCCCACCCTTATCTTTGCGGGCTGGATCAGCACGTTCCCAAGCCTGTTCACCATTTTCAACAGTCAAAATACCATTGCCAATCGCCAGCATTTCCGCCGTGGTCAAATCCATGATGCCACGCGCGCTTTCGTTGCAGACAATCTCAAAATGATAGGTTTCACCGCGGATCACGCAACCCAAGGCCACATAACCATCATAGGGTTCCGCATCACGCCGTTGTGAGGCCATGGCAATCGCCGCGGGAATTTCAAGCGCGCCCGGCACGGAAATGCGATCATAGGTGACGCCAGCATCATCAAGGGCTTTCATCGCACCTGCGGCAAGCGCATCCGCAAGTTCGGTATAGAACCGCGCTTCAACAATTAAAAATCGACGTGGTTTTGCCATGCAATCAAGCCCCTTATCAGGAGGCGGTGATAGACTGATAGCCGGAAATCGTCAAGCCATATCCATCGAGGCCAATAATATTACGCTGGGTGTTGGACAGCAAAATCATATCGGTAATGCCCAAATCAAGAAGAATTTGAGCACCAACGCCGTAATTTCGGATTTGCCCTTCGGGCTGACCATCTGAAGCGGCGCGTTGTTTGACCAAATCGGACAAAGTCGTGGGGCTTGGTTCACGCAACATCACGACAACACCGCGCCCCGCATCTGCAACGGCTTGCATGGCGGATTGGATTTCACTGCCCGTACGCCCTGCCCCGGTTTCGCCCAGCACATCGGTCATGATATTCATGCCATGCATTCGCACCAAAACCGGATCGTCAGACGTGATATCGCCTTTGATGAGCGCCACATGTTCAGCGTAACTGGCGGTGTTGATATAAACGATCATCCGCCAATCGCCACCAATTTTCGAATGGATGAGGGTTTCAGCCCCGCGCTTGACAATCGTTTCCCGCTCACGCCGCCAAGCGATCAAATCCGCGATGGTGCCGATTTTCAATCCATGCTCTTTGGCAAAGGGGATCAAATCAGGCAATCGCGCCATGGTGCCGTCATCATTCATGATCTCGCATATGACCCCTGCCGGCGTTGATCCCGCGGCGCGAGCAATATCAACCACGGCTTCGGTATGACCAGCGCGGACAAGCGTGCCGCCATCGCGCGCCATCAGCGGGAAAATATGCCCCGGCGTTGTGATATGATTGGCGTCATATTGCGGATTGCTGGCCACCATGATGGTGCGCGACCGATCATGGGCGGAAATGCCTGTGGTGACGCCATCACGCGCTTCAATCGATAGCGTAAAGGCGGTTTCATGGCGGGATTCATGCCGCTTTTGCATCAAAGAAAGCCCCAGTTTTTCGACCCGTTCGCGTTCGAGGGCAAGACAAATCAACCCACGGGCGTGTTTCGCCATAAAATTGATGCTTTCCGGCGTGGCGTGTTCGGCCAAAACGCAAACATCGCCTTCATTTTCCCGATCTTCATCGTCAACGAGGATGAAGATTTCCCCATTTTTCGCCGCCTTGATGATCTCATCTATGGAAGATAATTCATATGATTTGACGTCATCCATTTGGATCACCCTGAAAAGAAACTATACGCGCAACATAACGAGCCAACATATCGACTTCAAGGTTGATCTTATCGCCGACTGCAATTTGGCTAAAGGTGGTATGCGTCCAAGTGTGCGGAATCACCATGATGCCAAAACGATCCCCCTCAACTTCATTGACCGTGAGGGAGACCCCATCAAGCGCGACCGATCCTTTGGGCGCGATCATTGGCGCGAGATGATTAGGCGCTTGCAATTGAACACGGTAACTATCCCCATCCTGACGGATAGATAAAACCTCAGCCAAGCCATCAACATGGCCGGAGACAATATGCCCCCCCAATTCATCGCCCATAGCAAGCGCGCGCTCAAGATTAATGGCGCTGCCGATTTGCCAATTCTTCAAACTGGTGACGGCGAGGCTTTCTTCCGAAACATCAACGCTGAAATGATCCGCGCCACGATCGACCACGGTCAGGCAAACGCCGTTGCAAGCAATCGAAGCGCCCAAATCAATGGCCAAACAATCCCAAGGTGTTGCAATCGTCACGCGCGCGCCGCCATCCGCTTTATGGTCGAGAGCAGATAAGCGACCTAGCGCCGTAATAATCCCCGTAAACATAGATAGACTTTCTCGTTAATGGCCAGTGTTATTGACATATTCACCGCGATGGAAAATTTCAATCACGTCATCACCAATAAATTGTGTTTTCACCCGCTTAAACATGCGGCCATCGGATAAATTGTCTAGCCCCAAGGATGAAAGAGACGCCAAACCATCACCGCCGATCAACCCTGATGACCGCGTCCAGACCAATTCATCCACAAGCCCAGCCTTCAGAAGCGAGGCGACAAAACGTCCTCCAGCCTCCACCATCACCGATTGAATCCCTCGCGAACCAAGATCAGCCAAGTTCGACTTAAGATACGGCCGTCCGTCTTGGTCTGCGGTCACTTGCACCACGTCAAGATTGAGATTAGAGGACGCATCATCGCTCGCGACATAGACCAAAACCTCGCCTTGATCACAGCTTGTGGCAAGGTTCGATTGCGGGTCGAGATCATAGCGGCT
>CAJXME010000156.1 GCA_913056245.1 uncultured Alphaproteobacteria bacterium
TGCGCCGGCCGCAACGATCTTTTCAATTGCTCTTGCAAGCGGCGCTCTTGACGCAAGACAGCCTGATTTCGAGCATGGTTGAAGACGCGGGCAATGAAGCCATGTCTGGGTTTTTGCAAAATACGCTTGCGGGGTACTTCGCGGCGGCGGTGATGATGCCTTATAAAGAGTTTATTAAATCCGCCCGTGATCTGCGTTATGACCTTGATTTGCTTGGCCGCCGTTTTGGCGTGAGTTTTGAGCAAGTTTGCCATCGCCTCACCACCATGAACAGGGCAGGAGATCGCGGCATATCGTTTTTCTTTATCCGTGTTGATTTGGCGGGGAATATTTCAAAGCGACTCTCAGCGGGGAAGATGCAATTTGCCAATCATGGCGGCACTTGCGGCCGATGGGTGGTGCATCAAGCCTTTCGGGTGCCGTCCAAAATCATCACCCAAGTCGCTGAATTGGAAGAAGGCGAGCAGGTCTTCACCATGGCAAGAACCGTCTCACCCCTGTGGTCGCCGCCGGGTCAGCCGGAATCGGAATTTGCCGTGGCGCTCGGCTGCAATGTGGCGGATGCCCGCGATATCGTTCACGCCGATGGGCTTGATCTGGGTAAAGCCGCCAAGCCGGTGCCGATCGGGATCGGTTGTCATGTGTGTGAGCGGATGGATTGCGCGCAACGCTCTCAGCCGCCATTGGGGCATCAGGTTCGGTTTGATCCCTTCACCCGCAAATTAGGATTGTTTGATTTGGAATTTTAAGTGGGAGTTTTGACCAAAACCCATCAGTGGTAAAATAACGATTATTTGCGCGACGTCATTGAAGATTGCTTGGTGACGGTCACTGAATTTGCTACAACCGCATCGGAGGCGCGGTCATGGACGATCAGTATATCAGCGGAACACGCGACAATGGTGATCAATTATCAAGCCTCTATGGCATGACGCCAAAGGTTGAGGCGGCGGTGATTGTTGCCTTGGCCGATGGTCATACCCGCCGGGTGCGGGCGCTGGTCTCTCCTTTACACCCTGCGGATCAGGCGGATTTAATCGGCCGTTTGAATACGCCCCAGCGGTCGCGGCTCATGAAAATGTTGGGGCCGGTTCTTGACCCGGACACGCTGACCTATCTTGAAGAAGATTTGCTCGAAGAAACCCTTGCCGCCATTGGCGCGGAAACAGCGGCGCGTGCCATCGTTGAGATGGATAGTGATGACGCCATCGATATTATCGAAGAATTGGATGACGAAGAGCGGGATAGCATCCTGGCCTCAATGCCCGCGGCAGAACGTCTGATTGTCGAAGAAGGCCTGTCTTACCCCGAAGATTCCGCTGGCCGTATGATGCAGCGCGAAGTCGTGGTGGCGCCAGCGCATTGGACGGTGGGGCAAACCATTGATTTTATGCGCGGGCAAGACGATCTGCCCGAAGAATATTACAGCATCATGATTATTGACCCCGCGCGGCGGGTGCTGGGTCAAGTTCGGCTGTCGCGCCTCTTGGGCAAACAGCGTCCTGTTCGTTTGTCGGAAATTATGGAAACCGTCGCGCAACAAATCCCTGCCACCATGGATCAGGAAGAAGTGGCGATCTTGTTCCGCCGTTATGCGCTGGTATCGGCGGCGGTGATCGACGACCAAGGCCGTTTGGTGGGGATGATCACGGTTGATGACGTGGTCGATGTTATTGATGAAGAAGCCGAAGAAGATTTGATGGCCTTAGCGGGGGTCAGCGATGTGTCGATCCGATCGACGCTGATGGAAACCCTGCAAGCGCGTTTGTCTTGGTTGATGGTCAATTTGCTCACCGCGGTGGCGGCATCGATTGTCATCGGGCTGTTTGAAGACACGATCCAACGCATCGTGGCGCTGGCGGTGCTGATGCCGATTGTGGCGTCGATGGGCGGCAATGCGGGCACTCAGACGGTGACGGTGGCGGTTCGCGCCTTGGCCTTGCGGCAATTGTCGCGCGCCACCATCATGGGGTTTGTTCTTAGAGAATTGAGCGTTGGGTTTATCAACGGATTGATTTTTGCGATCACCGCTGGGCTGGTCTCATATTTCTGGTTTGGCGATATGTCCCTTGCGCTGGTCATGGCGGTGGCGATGCTGGCCAATTTGGTCATCGCGGGCGTCAGCGGCACGGCGATCCCCTTAACCTTGACCCGTTTTGGCGTTGACCCAGCGGTGGCGTCGTCGGTCTTTATCACCACGGTGACCGATGTGGTGGGCTTCATGACCTTCTTAGGCTTAGCGGCTTATTTCCTATTGTAATTTAAGCCTGAACAGAGATGACGCCATGCCTTTGCATTTGAAGAAACTTTCGGTTGGCTCCACCAGCATAGACAGCCTGCGCGAATGGCATGAAGAGGTGCTTGCCCGCCGAGGGCGGATCATTCATGTCACGCGATCGTTCCCCCGCCGCGCTGAAGAAATCCTGCCGGGCGGCTCCATCTATTGGGTGATCAAAGGCAAGATGTGCGCGCGGCAATTGATCGAAGAATTCATCGAGGTTGAACGTGAAGATGGCGGGATGTCCTGCGGCATCGTCATGAAGCCGGGCTTGATCCCGGTGTTTGAAAAACGCCATCGGCCGTTTCAAGGTTGGCGATATCTCGAAGAAAAAGACGCCCCCCTTGATCTGCCGACAGATGCGGAGGGCGAAGACACCATGCCCATGGAAATGGCGGAAGAATTGCGCGATCTGGGTCTTCTCTGAAAGGGGCGGCTTTTACCGACTCAATTGTTTTTGACAAAAGTCACCATATACATCGGCTTGCCATCAAACATCACATCGCGATCGTTGCCGTCGAGCATTTCCAACCGACTGGTTGAAATCGGGCCAGCCAAACGATAGCCTTCTTCGGCCAAGTTGCGGCGGTGGAATTCCAACGCGGCGCTTTCAAAACTTTCCGCAATGATGGTGATCTGATCATTGGTCATGGGTCTTTCCTTTTCGCGGTCATGATAGCGGTTATGGGCTTGACCGAGCCATCAGGCCGAGGTCATCTCCATCCGTATCAGAGCCAAAAGGAAAAGGCATTGAAAATAGTGAAAATTTGCAAATCGTAAAATAATTACAATTTGCAAAACGCTTTTTAAGCCGCCAAGTCTTCTTGTTTATCATCATCGTCACGCTCTTCCCATGTGGCTTCAGGCAATAGCGTTGTGGCCATGGGGGTTGAGCGTTCGGGCATCGCGACAAATGGCGCTTGCGCTTCGTTGGGCAAGGATTGGCGAACGGTCATGCGATAGATCACAATCCCCGTTAAGATCAGGTGGAAAAACGCCATGGTGGGGTAGAAAGCCGACGGCCCAAAGGCGCCCATCATATAGCCCACAATCGGCGCGCCAAAAATCGCGCCAACACCGTTGATCATCACCAAGCGTGACGATGTCGCCACGATTTGGCGAGGCGTTAAGAAATCATTGGCATGGGCGATATAGAGCGAATAAAGCGGCGTATGAACGCCTCCATAGAGAGCGGCGGCCACTAAAACCGCGTAAAAGGAGAGCGACTCGGCGAAATAGGCCAAGATCGCGGTGATGATCGACAAGATTTGGGTGATCAAAATCACCGTGCGGCGATCGATGATATCGGAAAATTTGCCAATGGGGTATTGCAAGAGCAGGGCCCCTAGCATGATCGCTGACATATAAAGGGAAATTTCCGATAAACTGTATCCCAATTTCGTGGCATACACCGCCCCCATGCCAAACATCATCGCGGAAATAAAGCCATGCAAGGTCATGCCAATAGCGGCCAAAGGCGAGACGCGGAAAACGCGGAAAACAGAAACTGATTCCGGTTCTTGGATATCCGGCACTTTCGCCGCGGTCATCAGAATAGGGATTACCGCAATCGACACCAAGACAGAGACCAGAATAAACAAATCCGTCGACCCCGGATCACCAGAAGCCAGAAGCATCAACCCAAGGATCAACCCTGACATGCTGATGATCATGTAGATTGACAGCAGCGTGCCACGGGTTTCGTTGGTGGCTTTATCGTTAATCCAACTTTCAGCGATGATATACATGCCGGAATAGGAAAAGCCAGTG
>CAJXME010000157.1 GCA_913056245.1 uncultured Alphaproteobacteria bacterium
TCGGGCGAAGAAATCAAGGTGGCGATTTTTCCTGCCAAAGCCCCGGCGCTCATTTCTTGTTCAGGGATCAGCCATCCGCCCTTAGCCGCGACCACGGCTTCGGCATTGGCGGTTTGATGATCGTCCATGGCATGGGGATAGGGGACAAGCAAAGCGGGACGCCCGGCGGTGGCCAATTCCGCCACCGAAGACGCGCCCGCCCGTCCAATCACCAAATGCGCATCCGCCATAGCGGCGGCCATGTCATGGATAAAGGGCGATAATTCGGCCTTGATGCCCGCCGCTTTGTATTTTTCGTCGACGCTTTCGATTTGTTCTTGGCGCACCTGATGGGTGACCACCAGCCGTTCGCGTAGGGCTTGCGGCAAACGGCTGATGGCATCGGGAACCGTTTCACCGAAAATTGCCGCGCCCAAACTGCCGCCCACAATCAGCATGCGGATCGGGCCATTATCCTTGGGCGGCGTGTAGCCGGGCATTTGATCAAAGGCATCGCGCACGGGCATACCGGTGATGGTGATCTTATGGCTCATGGCGGCGGGAACATTGCGGGTTTCCGGCCAAGACAGACCAATCTTTTTGCTGTAATGCGCAAGGAAATGATTGGCGCGCCCTAAAAAGGCGTTTTGTTCATGAAGCATGGTGGGCTTGCCCATGACATGGCCGACAATCACCGGCGCAACGGCAGGATAACCGCCAAAGCCGATCACTACCTTGGGGCGCGATAGGATCAAGACGAACGCGGTCTGGGCTGTGCCAAGCCCAAGTTTGAGCAATCCCTTCAACCGCATCATAAGATTATCGCCATAAGGCGAGGCGGCGAAAATTGAGGTTTTGCGATAATCGCTTGGGATCATCGCTTTGCCGCGCTTGTCGGTGATGAAGACAGGCTGATAACCCGCGGCGCGCAATTGTTCCGCCACCGCCACGGCTGGGAAAACATGGCCGCCTGTACCGCCCGCGGCGAGCAATATCTTCGGCGCGATCATTGTGACCTCCCGGGGACTTGGCGCCGCGTCAAGGCGAGCAAGAAGCCCACCGTCAAAGCGGTGGCGAATAAAGACGAGCCGCCGTAACTGATAAAGGGCAGGGTCATCCCCTTGGTGGGGATCAAATGCACGGAAGACCCCATATGGATCAGCGCTTGCAAGCCAAACTGCATCGCTAGCCCCGATACCGCGTAGATCAGAAACAGGTTTTCGGAATGCCGCGCATGGAGGAAACTGCGGAACATCACGAACGCGTATATCGAGGCTAGGACGATGCAGGCGATGATACCAAATTCTTCACCTGCAACCGCAAAAATGAAATCCGAATGGGCATCGGGGAGGATGTATTTAACTTCACCATTGCCGGGGCCAACGCCAAAAATTCCGCCATTTGAAAAACTACGCATGGCGTTATCGGCTTGCATATTGCCGCCCTCTAAATATTTGGTCACGCGATCTTGCACATGGGGGAGGGTGAAATAAGCGGTCACGGCGACGGCTGGCGCGATGACAAAAGACAGACCCAAGACCAAGGCAAGGGGCATCCCCGCCAAGAAAATCTGCAACGCCCAAGTCAAGACAATCACAAAGGTCATGCCGATGTCAGGTTGCAAGACCAACAGCCCAGCCAAGACCCCGAGACAGCCTATTGAAATCACCCAGCCGGGGAAGTTTTGCTCTTCGCGCCAAAGGCTCAACAGCCAAGCGCTGACCACGGCAAAGCACGGTTTGGCAAATTCAGACGGTTGCAATTTGATGGGGCCTAAAGGAATCCAGCGTGTCGCGCCCTTCACCTCGGGGCCGATTAATATCGCCACCGCGATCAGCACAATGGTCGCCGTCAATCCCAGCAAGCCAAGAATACGGATCATGCGATGCGACAGGAGCGATGTCCCAAGCATCAACAGAATGGCAAAGGTCAGGAAAATCGCGTGGCGATTGACAAAATGCTGAGGGTCAACATTGATGGTCATGGCGACAGGGGGGCTGGCGGCTAAGACCAAGAACACCCCAAGGACGGCCAGCAATACCGCCGCCGCCAATAACAGCCGATCAACGGTCCACCACCAGACGCCGGTAATACTGCGATCCGTGCGGCTAATCATGGGCAGCCTCCATCACAGCGGGCGCCGTCAAGCCGTCGACAATTTGCCGGAAGACATGGCCGCGATCTTCAAAATTCTTAAATTGATCAAAACTCGCGGCGGCAGGCGACAGCAAGATCGTTGCGTTCAGGCAGTGATCCATTTGCGCGTCATGGAGAGCGCTGGCGGTGGCGCGATCTAAAGTGCCGCTGATTTCAACGGGGCAAGCGGCGGCAATTTGCGCGGCGAAGGCCTCAGCGGAAGCGCCAATCAAATACGCCCGGCGCACTTGGTCAAGATGGTTGGCCGCAACGCCAATTCCGCCATCCTTAGCGTCACCACCGGCGATCCAATAAATATCGTGAAAACTCTTTAAGGCCTCAGCGGCGGCATCGCCATTGGTGGCTTTGCTGTCATTGATGAAGCGGATATCCCCCATCTGCCCCACCTTTTCCATGCGATGAGGTAGGCCGCGATAATGCGGCAAAGCGGCGATCAGGGCGTTGCGATCAACACCAAGATATTGGCAAATCTCTATGGCGATGGCGGTGTTGAGCGCGTTATGAGGGCCTTTCAAATCAGGCGAAGAGGCGGTGTCAGGCGCCATGTTTTGATCGGCGATCACCAGTCTTGACGCCGCTTGATCCGCCAATTGAACCACCGCGCCGTCAGCGCCTAGAACGGTTAGGCCATGGGACTGAACCGCTTTCACCAGATTGGCTTTGGCGGCAACATACCCGTCCCAGCCGCCATGACGATCCAGATGATCGGGGGTGATGTTGATCACCGCCCCCGCATCAAGGCTCAGCGAAGGGGTGGTTTCCAATTGATAGGATGACAATTCCAGAATGATGACGCCGTCTTTGCCCGGATCATCCAAGTCGAGGGCAGAACGCCCGATATTGCCGCCAAGGGCAGTGGCGACGCTGTTCGATTTCAGCAAGTGATCGATCAAGGTCACCACAGTGGATTTGCCGTTCGTGCCGGTGATGCCCACCAGTTTGGCTTGGGGTTGAGCGCGCATCAGCAGTTCAATATCCGAGATGATCTCGATGTGATGCGCGCGCGCCATCTCTGCCGCCGGATGCGGTTTCGGATGAAGATGGGGGATGCCCGGGCTGATCACCAGCGCGTCGAGTTGATCCACTGGCTTGCGGTTGAGCACAGCGGCCATTCGGTCGAGCGCCCAGCCAAGATTCACGGCAGTGGGTCTCGCTGCTCGAAGGGCACCCATCGCCTCTGCGAGGTCGGCGCCACGGCGGGAGGCCAGTACCACCCCCCAGGCTGCAGCGACACCAATCGCAGGCGCACCCCGGACGGTCATGGACACGATGGCCTCGGCCACCTGCTCCCAGCCCGTCAGCTCGAGAAAGCGTTCCTCCTCGGGCAAGCGTCGCTGATCCAGCATCAGCAGCGTCTGTCCTGTCCATTTCAAACTGGACGGAAGTGACACAACCGGAGCGGCAGCTGAATCCTGTATAGAGGAGAGAGGTGCTCAACATCGTTGGCCGACGCGGAGAACACCCACCAAAGCCTCGTGAACACCATTCGGGACTTTCATCGCCGGGGATGGTGTGAAGGAACCGGTGGCAATTTCAGCGTGGTGCTGCAAAACGCGCCGCTGCGATTGCTGATGGCACCCAGCGGAATCGACAAGGCGACGGTTCGTCCAGAGATCTTGATTGAGGTGGATGAACACGGCCATGTCACGGCGGGCAACGGAAGAGCCAGTGCCGAAACAGCTCTTCACCTCACGCTTGTGAAACATGCCCAGGCGGGGTCTGTTCTGCATACACACTCAGTGAAAGCAACCGTCCTGTCTCAGCAGTTCACGACCAAGGGACACATCAACATCCACCACCTGGAAATGCTGAAGGGCCTCGATGGGATTAATACCCACGACACCGAGATTTCCATTCCTGTCCTACACAATGACCAGGACATTGAAAGATTGAGCCTCCGCAGTCGCGCA
>CAJXME010000158.1 GCA_913056245.1 uncultured Alphaproteobacteria bacterium
AGACTGCATAATATAACGATTGATTATGGAAAGTTTAGGGCAGTAGATGACGTATCTATAGATTTCTGCCCTAAGCAAATCCATGCTGTTATTGGTGAAAACGGTGCGGGAAAAAGCTCGTTAATGTCCGTTATATTCGGCTTTAACACCGAATACCAGGGCAAACTATTTCTAAACAACACTCCCAAAAAATGGTCTAAACCAAGTGAAGCTATCTCAGCAGGTGTTGGGATGGTTCACCAGCATTTCATGTTGGTGCCAACCTTCACCGTGCTGGAAAACATCATCCTTGGCCATGAAAAGCGCAAAGGCGGAAAGTCGCTCGATGATGAGATGGCCTTGGCGCGGCAGGAATTGACCGCGCTGGCTCAGCAATACGGACTTGATGTCGATCTTGATGCGGTGGTCAGCACGCTTTCCGTGGGATTGCAGCAACGGGTTGAAATTCTCAAAACGCTTTATCGTGGCGCGCGATTGCTGATCTTGGATGAACCCACCGGCGTGCTGACTCCTCAAGAAACCGGTCAATTGTTTGACATTTTAGACGCGCTCCGTACCCAAGGGGTAACGGTTCTGCTGATCACCCATAAATTGCGTGAAATTATGGCGATTACCGATGATGTTTCGGTGATGCGCGGCGGCAAAATGGTGGCGCATCTTGTCACGAAGGACACGTCCCCCGAAGCCTTGGCGGAATTGATGGTCGGCCGAAAAGTGCTGATCGATGTCGATTTTCATGACGCGGAGAAGGGCGATATTTGCCTTAAGGTTGATAACCTCACCTTGACGGCGGCGAATGGCGCGCCGTTGTTGCGCGGCATCAGTTTTGATCTTCGCGCCGGGGAAATTCTAGGTGTTGCGGGGGTTTCCGGCAATGGTCAATCAGAACTGCTCAACGTCCTCTCTGGCATCACCGCACCATCAGGGGGGCAGATCACCATTGGCGGTCAAGCCATCACCAAGGATAGCCCCATGCCGCCCCATGCGATCAAGACCCTTGGCGTTGCTCATGTGCCTGAAGATCGTCACGCCATGGGGATGATTTTACCTTTCACCGCCGCTGAAACCGCCGTGCTGGGCTATGAAGATCAGCCAAGCCTAGGTTCAGGGTTTTGGTTTGGCCCCGATCAATTGGAAGAGCATTGCGCGGGGTTGATGACCGCATTTGATATTCGCCCCGCCAGCCCCGGGCTGAAATCCAATCTCTTTTCAGGCGGCAATCAGCAGAAATTGGTCTTGGCACGGGAGATGACCGCTGCGCCTAAAATTCTCTTGGTGGGACAGCCTACCCGCGGGGTGGATATTGGCGCGATTGAATTTATCTATAAGCAACTGATCGCGATGCGCGATCAAGGATGCGCCATTCTGTTGGTGTCGGTTGAACTTGATGAAATTCTCACTCTGTCGGATCGCGTGATGGTGATGAATAACGGCGGCTCGATGGGGGTTGTGGATAAGGCCGAAGCCGATCCGAAATCCATTGGCTTGATGATGGCGGGGGTGGTCTGATGTCGACAAGTTTGCCCCGATGGATCGATATTGGCCTCTTGCCGTTGTTGAATATTTTGGCGGCCTTTGTCGTTTCAGGCATCATCATCGCGATGATTGGCGAGAATCCCTTCACCGCGCTGACGGTGATGATCAAAGGCGCTTTTGTCTATAAAGGCGCGCTCGGTTACACGTTATTTTACACCACCAATTTTATTTTCACCGGCCTTGCCGTGGCGGTGGCCTTCCACGCGATGCTCTTCAATATCGGCGGTGAAGGCCAAGCGATGATGGGCGGCCTTGGGATGGGGCTGCTTTTTCTGGCGCTTGATCCTATTTTGCCGCCGCTCTTGCTGGTGGTTTTGGCGATTCCTGTGGCCGCGATATTCGGCGCGGTTTGGGGTGCGATCCCCGGCTATCTTCAGGCTAAGCGCGGCAGTCATATCGTGATCACCACCATCATGTTTAATTTCATCGCCTCGTCGATCATGGTCTGGCTCTTGGCGGGGATGTTGATGCAAGAAGGGCAGATGGCGCCTGAAACACGCAATTTTGCCGATGGCATTGGCTTGCCGAAAATCTATGAATTGGCCAATGGCTTGGGCATTCCCATGGCGAAATCGCCGCTGAATTTGAGTTTTCTTTTGGCGTTATTGGCGGCTTTTGGCGTTTGGGTGTTGATTTGGCGCACCCGTCTTGGCTATGTCATTCGCGCCACGGGTCACAGTGAAAAAGCCGCGGTTTACGCTGGCCACTCGCCGCAAAAGATTATCGTCATCACCATGGCGATTTCCGGCGCTTTGGCGGGGATGATGGCGCTCAATGAAATCTTAGGCGTGCAGGGGCGGTTGATCCTTGAATTTACCTCTGGCTTTGGCTTCACCGGCATCGCGGTGGCGCTGATGGGGCGCAATCATCCGGTTGGCATTATCGCGGCTAGCCTCCTTTTTGGCGCGCTTTATCAAGGCGGGGCTGAACTGGATTTTGAATTCAAGACCATCACTCGTGAAATGGTGCTGATGATCCAAGGCTTGATTATCCTGTTTTCCGGCGCGCTCGTTTATATGTTTAACCCCATGGTGGAACGCCTTTACCATCGGCTTGTGTCGAAGAAGGCGATGGTGTCGTGATGGATGCGTTATGGTTGCAATTTGTCTTGACGATTGATGCGACCCTGCGCGTGGCCACGCCGCTTATTCTTTGCGCCATGGCGGGCATCTTTTCCGAACGTTCAGGCATTATTGATATTTCGCTCGAAGGCAAAATGTTGATGAGCGCCTTTACCGCCGCGACGGTTGCGGCATTGACGGGTCAGCCTTGGCTGGCTTTGGCGTCGGCGATTGTTGTGGCGGTGTTCTTAAGCCTTATTCACGGCTTTGCCTGCATCACCCATCGCGGCAATCAGGTGGTTTCCGGCTTGGCGATTAACATTCTGGCGTCAGGATTAACGGTGACGCTTGGGATTGCGATTTTTGCTCAAGGGGGTCAAACGCCTTACCTTAGCCGCGTTTCCCGCTTTCAGCCGATTGATTTGCCCTTTGCGGAAAAGATCCGCGATTTGCCTGTCTTTGGCGTCATTTATGCGGAAGTGTTGTCCGGGCATAACCTCTTGGTCTGGATTGCGCTTTTATCGGTGATTTTAACGGCCATTGTGGTGATGCGGACGCGCTTTGGCTTAAGGCTTCGCGCGGTGGGGGAAAAGCCGGAAGCCGTCGATACCGCAGGGATCAGCGTCACCGCCATGCGCTATCAGGCGGTGATCATCGCGGGCGTGCTTTGCGGCATCGCGGGTGCGTATTTGTCGATCGCCCATGGCGCGGGCTTTGTCCGTGAGATGACCGCGGGCAAAGGGTATATCGCGCTGGCAGCGATGATCTTTGGCAATTGGCGGCCGTTGCAAGCGCTTTACGCCTGTTTGATGTTTGGGTTTCTGGATGCGGTGGCGGCGCGTATTCAGGGGGTTGATTTGCCTCTTGTGGGTGAAATTTCAACCGATTTGATCCTTGCCTTGCCTTATGTTTTAACGGTGATTTTCTTGGCTGGATTTATTGGCCGAGCCACGCCTCCCGCCGCGATTGGAACGCCTTATGTCAAAGAACGATAACACTCAAAATCTTATTGATGCGGCGCTGGCGGCGATGCCAATGGCCTATGCGCCCTATAGCAAATTTCAGGTGGGTGCCGCGATCTTAGACGAAACCGGCACGATACACACCGGCGTTAATGTTGAAAATGCCGCGTATCCGCAAGGGTCTTGCGCGGAAGCAGGCGCCATCGCCGCCATGGTCATGGCTGGCGGCAAAACGATCCAAGCGATTGCGGTGGCGGGGCGAGGGGATTTGCTCTGCACGCCTTGCGGCGGATGCCGTCAACGCATCCGTGAGTTTGCCCCATTGGATACGCCCATTCTGATTTGTGGAGAAGATGGGCTGAAAGCCACCTTTACCCTAGACGATTTATTGCCTGAAAGTTTTGGGCCGGATCACCTGACGAAAGAGTAATCTGCTTCATCAGGTGTTGTAAATCCGATCCCCAGCATCCCCAAGGCC
>CAJXME010000159.1 GCA_913056245.1 uncultured Alphaproteobacteria bacterium
AAAATGGCGCTTTGGTTTCTTCGGTTCATCCCGATGGTCCGGCTCAGGCGGGCGGCGTGATGGCTGGTGATGTGGTCATTAGTTTTGACGGCAAAGATATCAGTGATATGCGCAGTCTGCCTCGGATTGTGGCGGAAACGGCGATCAACAAAGAAGTGGATGTGATTGTCATTCGCAACGGCAAGAAGAAAACCCTGAAGATCACGCTTGGCGAATTGGAACAAGCCGAAGAAGCAGGGCTCTTTGGCCAAGCGCCAAAAACAGATGGCGCATCCCCCCATAGTTTCGCCAGCCTTGGCTTCACCGTTGCCCCTCTTACCGATAAAATGCGGAAGGATTTTAATATCCCCGAAGAGGTCAATGGCAAAAGCATCAATGGCGTCGTTGTCACCGAAGTGATTGATGGCAGCCCAGCGGCGGAACGTGGCATGACGCCGGGGGATGTCATCCGCCGCATTGGTCAGCGTCAAATCATGGGGGTCAATGATCTGATTGATGGCGTCAAAGAAGTCAAAGACGCGAATAAATCGTCTTTCTTGCTCTTGGTGCGTCGTGGTGATCGGGAACGGTTCGTGGCGATCCCTGTGGAATAATCACGCTCAACTCATACCAAATAAGAATGGCGGCTTCGGTCGCCATTTTTTTTATGGGCAGGTCTAGCAATTATGGAAGATTAAGGGGTGATGATCTCATCATCGTGATAGCCCTGAAGCCAGAGCAAGCCGCGCAAATCTGCGTGGTCTAGTTTTGCATCCGCCACCGCTTTAAGCGCGTCTTTGCCGCGATAGGCGACCCCTAATCCCGCAGCTTCGGTCATGCCGCGATCATTCGCGCCATCGCCAATCGTCGCGACATCATCAGCGCTGATCCCCATGGCCTCGATGGTAACGGCAAGCCGTGTCGCTTTGGCGTTTTGGTCGAGAATAGGGGGGATTAAGGCGCCGGTGATCTTGCCGTTCTCGACCACCATGATATTGGCGTAATGTTCGGCAAAGCCCAACCGCTCGGCGATCACTTCTGTCAGAAAGGTAAAGCCGCCAGAGGCCAATATGGTGCGCGCGCCGTGATGGTTCATCGTGGCAACAAGCGCGGCGGCGCCGTCATTCAATTCAGCATCGGCGATGATGCGGTCGATCAGGCGGGCGTCAGAACCGGCGATGATTTTCATGCGTTCAAGGAGCGATTGGGAAAAATCCAATTCGCCCGCCATGCTGCGCGCCGTGATGGCGGCCACTTCTTCGCCAAAGCCGGATAATTCCGCCAAATCATTCAAGGATTCCGACGTGATGATGGTGGAATCCATATCCGCGATCAGCAGTTTTTTGCGGCGGTTTTTAGCGGGAATAATATTGATATCGGCGTTGAGATCAGCAAAACCCTGTTCAAAAGACGGGCAGGTTTCCGCTTCAAAAGCCATTTCAAAAGCGATATTCGGCGACAGCCAGCGATGGCCATCGTCTTCCAAACCATGCGAGGCGAGAACAGCAACGGCTTGGCTCGCGATATCATCGGGCAAAGGGGTCTGAGGATGGGTTAAAATCGAAAGGATATATTGCATCATGCCTTGTTATGGCGTATCGCCTAAGAGATGTCTATCAAAGAAGATGAGCAAATGAATAACCGGCCCTTGGTGATGATCGCTGGGCCGACGGCGAGCGGCAAATCAGCCCTTGGCATGATCTTGGCCGCCGCGCTTGATGGCGAAATTGTCAACGCCGATTCCATGCAGATCTACCGTGACCTGCCCATCTTAACGGCCATTCCCAGCGCCGAGGATCAAGCCCAAATCGCCCATCATGGTTATGCTGTCTTGGATGCGGCTGAACGCTGTTCCGTGGGGCGCTGGTTGGACTTGACTCGAGATTTGGTGGCGGCGGTGCGCCAGCGCGGCAAACTGCCCATTTTGATTGGCGGCACGGGGATGTATCTTCGCGCGGCGATGGAAGGCATCTCGCCCATCCCTGATGTCGACCCGCTTTATCGCGACCAAGCCAGCCGTCAATATGATGACCAAGGGGGAGCGGCTTTTCGTCAGGCACTAGCGGCGCATGATCCTGATTTGGCGGCGCGGCTCCATGATGGCGATCGGCAACGGCTGATCCGGGGGATGGAGGTGGCCTTGGCCACGGGCAAACCGCTGAGCCAATTGCAGACCCTGCCCCTTGAAGGGCGGATCGAAGGGGCATGGACGTCGATTGTCATTCAACCGCCGCGCCCCGATCTTTATGATCGCATCAACACCCGTTATCCGATGATGGTGCGAAATGGCGGTCTCGCGGAAGCGAAGGCATTGCTTGATCGGGGGCTTGATCCGTCTTTGCCTTTGATGAAATCGGTGGGGTTGCCGCCCGTTCTTGCGTGTTTGAAAGGGGAGATGGATGAAGACACCATGATCCATCTCGGTTGTCAGGACACGCGCCGCTACGCCAAACGCCAAATGACCTGGTTCAATAATCAACTCAAGGCTAATTTTATTGAAGATTCTTCGTATAATGAGCAATTTTCGGAAAGTTTTATCGAAAAAATCTTATCAAAAGTTAGTTTTTAGGTTTGACTTCTTGTTTTGATTGTGAAAAAACAGCACAAACGCTTTGTCTTGTGGCTATTTCTTGTTGAATGCACCGCTGGCCTTTGTATCCGACATGGTTAAACGCAGATCGCGCTCACCAAGCGCTGGATGACATTTGACCATAGAATCAGATGCTAAAGATCGGATGGCGGGTTGAAACTCTGTTAGAAAAAGACTAGGCATGGCGTGTGCATAAGACCAGTTTGTCGAAAAAAGTTACGATAGAAAATCATTGTGGAAAGGGTCATCCCATGGACGGGTTGGACAAAACAACAGACCAAAAAGCATCCACCGATCAGGCCGATGCTCAATTGAACGGCGCCGAAGCCATCCTCAAAATCCTCGAAGAAGAGGGTGTTGAGGTTATTTTTGGTTATCCGGGCGGTGCGGTTCTGCCGATTTATGACGCCTTGTTCAAAAGCAATGCCATTCGCCATATTCTGGTGCGGCATGAACAAGCGGCTGTTCACGCGGCGGAAGGCTATGCCCGTTCCACGGGTAAAACGGGCGTTGTGTTGGTGACGTCTGGTCCTGGTGCCACGAATGCGGTGACGGGTTTGACCGATGCGCTGATGGATTCGATCCCCTTGGTTTGCTTGACGGGGCAAGTCCCCACCCATTTGATTGGCAATGACGCGTTTCAGGAAGCCGACACCACCGGCATCACGCGCCCCTGCACCAAGCACAACTGGCTGGTTAAGGACACCAGTGAACTTTCAAACACAATCCACACGGCCTTTCATGTGGCGACCGAAGGGCGTCCTGGCCCTGTTCTCATTGATATTCCAAAAGACGTGCAATTTGCCTCTGCGGAGTATCGGAGTAAAGAAAGTGTCGAGGTCAAACATTATCAGCCCAAGAAAGAGGGTGATCCCGAACAAATCTTACGGTTGGTCGAAGCCTTGGAGCAAAGCGCAAAACCAATCCTTTACACGGGCGGCGGCGTGATCAACTCTGGCCCAGAGGCAAGCGCCTTTCTGCGTGAATTTGTTGCAGAAAGTGGCTTTCCCATCACCTCCACATTGATGGGCTTGGGCAGTTATCCAGCATCGGGAGAGCATTGGCTTGGCATTCTGGGGATGCATGGCCTGTACGAGGCCAATATGGCAATGCATGACTGCGATTTGATGATCAACATCGGTGCGCGATTTGATGATCGCATAACTGGGCGCATTGATGCCTTTAGCCCTGACAGCGTCAAGGCACATATCGATATTGACCCCTCCTCTATAAACAAGGTGGTGCGAACAGATATCGCTATTATCGGTGATGTAACCCATGTCTTAAGAGAGGTCTTAAATGTCTGGCGGTCTCGTGGCAGTAAGACCAATCAGCCAGGCCTTAAAGACTGGCGCGCACAGATTGAGAATTGGAAAAAGATCCGCTGTCTTGATTACAAACAAGAGGGTCCAAACATTAAACCCCAATACGCGGTGCAACGGC
>CAJXME010000160.1 GCA_913056245.1 uncultured Alphaproteobacteria bacterium
CCCGCCCACGCCATTGTGGCGGCCGGTGTCAGCGGCGCCGGCACGTGGGGTGCCGGTGCCGGCGGCGGGAACAACAGCCCGCAACCGGGGGTGGGGGCCGTCGGGCATGGAGGCCATCCTTGGAAGCAACCACATAGGTCACGTTAGCCATTAATCTAATAAAGTTCAAAAAGTTACCGCTAGGTGGCCAGAGCAATGTGTTTGCGGGTGGTTTCCAGTTGCGCAGCGGTGAGCAGATCAATCATGCGAAGAGGATGGATTCGATCGCCTGCTTGTTGAGCTCGATCATTGCGGCTTTGCGTTGATCATCAACATCAGATCGCTGACCACGACTGGCTTTCTCGGGGTAGGGGTAATCGGTCTTGATCGCATTGCATGCATCGAAGTGCTGCTTGTTGAACAGCGATTCGCTGGTGATGGCGTTGTACACCTTGGTCTTGACATACGAGAACGTGCCTTTGCACAGTTCGAACTCGAAGTGCACCGGATCTTTCATGTCGTGCTCAATCAGTGCGATTGTTGTGCCAAACTGCTGGTTTACATCGAGAATGTATCGGCTCATATCCTCCTTTTCTTCCAGATTCATGCCCGCCATGGGTTCATCCAGCAGAAGCAAAGACGGCTCAGCGGCGAGCGCGCGCCCCAATTCCACCCGCTTTTGTAACCCATAAGGCAACCGCCCCACAGGGGTTTTGCGGATGGATTTAATTTCTAGAAAATCGATGATATTTTCAACCAATTCGCGGTTTTCAATTTCTTCCCGCTCAGCCTTGCCCGCCCAAATCATTTGCGACAGCAAGCCTGATTTCATATGCGTCAGCCGCCCCGTCATGATGTTATCGAGCGTTGTCATGCCTTTGACCAGCGCGATGTTCTGGAACGTGCGGGCGATGCCTTGATGGGCAATCTCATAAGGTTTCAAATTGCCGCGGCGTGCGCCTTTATACCAGACCTCGCCTTCTTGCGGATGGTAGAACCCGTTGATGACGTTGAGCATCGATGATTTGCCCGCGCCGTTAGGCCCGATGATGGCGCGAATCTCACCTTCTTTGATATCGAAACTGATGTCTTTAATCGCGACCACACCGCCGAAACGCAGGGTGATGTTTTTCATTTCCATGACGGTATCGCCGATCAAACGGCCATCAGCCGTCATGGTTTTGCCCTCTGGGATATTTTGATTTGGTTGGGTCATGCGGCTTTGCTCGCGGTTTTAGTGGCGACGGCTCGGATTTCGAGATTGGCTGAAATCGACCCTTTGCTGCCATCTTCGTAAGTGACTTCGGTGGTGGTGAAAATTTCTGAAGAGCCGTCGTAAAGAGCGGTCAACAAATCCGCAAACTTCTCTTCGATAATATTGCGCCGCACTTTGCGGGTGCGGGTCAATTCCCCGTCATCCGCGTCAAGTTCTTTATGCAGAATAAGGAAGCGGTGCAACTGACAGCCTGACAGCATTTCATCCATGGCGATGCTGGCATTCACCTCTTCGACATGGGATTGGATCATCGCATAGACTTGCGGCAGGGATGCCAATTCTTGATAAGACGTGTAGGCGATGTTGTTTCGTTCCGCCCAATTGCCCACCGCTTGCAAATCGATATTGATAAAGGCGGTGCATTCATCACGGCCATCGCCAAACACCACGGCTTCAAGGATATTGGGGTAGAATTTCAATTTATTCTCGACATATTTCGGCGCAAAGAGCGAGCCGTCCTTCATCTTGCCGACATCTTTGGCGCGGTCGATAATGCGCAGATGCCCGCTGTCTTTTTCAAGGAAGCCTGCATCGCCTGTCGCCACCCAACCATCTTTGGTTTTGGTGCTGGTGGTGCTTTCTTTGTTTTTATAATACTCAACAAAGGTTCCGGGAGAGCGATAGAAAACCTCGCCATTGTCATCAATTTTAATTTCAACGCCGGGGGTGGGAATGCCAACCGTGTCAGATCGCACTTGCCCATCGGGTTGCTGGGTGATGAAAACGCTGGCCTCGGTTTGGCCGTAAAGCTGCTTGAGATTAATGCCAAGCGAACGATAGAAATCAAAAATTTCAGGACCAATGGCTTCGCCTGCGGTATAGCCGACGCGAACACGGCTCAGCCCAAGGGTGTTCTTCAAGGGCCCGTAAACCAAAAGATTGCCAAGGCCATATTTAAGCCGATCCATCATGCCGACAGAATTGCCGTCAAGAATATCGCCGCCCACTTTCGCCGCGTGGGCCATGAAATGATCAAACATTTTCTTTTTGAACGATCCCGCGTCTTCCATGCGGATCAGCACGGTGGTCAGCACCTGTTCAAAATACCGTGGCGGTGCAAAGAAATAGGTGGGGCCAATTTCGCGCAAATCGTGCTGCATCGTATCGGCGCTTTCGGGGCAATTGACGCAAAAGCCGCACCAACTGGCTTGGCCAATGGAGAAAATGAAATCCCCCACCCAAGCCATGGGCAAATACGCTAAGACGCTATCGGTGGGCAGCAGATGATCAAAATCACTCGAGGCTTGAGAGGTCTTAATCACATTGTCATGGGAAAGAACCACGCCTTTTGGCCGCCCCGTCGTGCCGGAGGTGTAAAGCATCGCGCAGGTATCACTGCCTTTGCCTGAGGCGATGGATTTATCCAATTTCCCCGCTAAAGAATCAGCCTTCGCCCGGCCTTCGTCTTGAATGGTCTGATAGGTGGCTAATTTGGTGTGGTCGTATTTACGCATGCCTCGCGTGTCGACATAAATGACCAATTCCAATTCCTTCAATTGGTCTTGAACCTCGAGAATCTTATCAACTTGCTCTTGGTCTTCGGCAATGATGATTCGCGCCGAACAATGTTCCAGCACATAAGCCATTTCGCTGGCGACCGAATCTTGATAGATCGGCACAGGCACCGCGCCAGCGGCTTGCGTGGACATCATTGCCCAATAGAAATAAGGGCGGTTGCGTCCAATAATGGCAACGTGATCGCCTTTCTTAAGGCCGCGCCCCATCATCCCCATGGCAAGTGCGCGCATTTCTTCGCCGGCTTCAAGCCATGTCCAGCTTTGCCAGATGCCAAATTCTTTTTCACGATAGGCGGTTTGTTCGGGTTTGGTTTTTACCTGATGCGCAATCAGTTTAGGCACGGTATCCAAATGTTCTTTATTGGACAGATCAAGGGCCGGAGACGCTGATATCATCAATTTCCCCCCACAACCACTTCACTTTAGCGTTCGTAACAAACATACCCTAACGATATCTTCGGGCTTGTAAAGTCATGATCTTCAGTTTTTTTGAACCTCTCTTTAATCTCGCAATTTGCGGGTGCAAGACCTTGCGCTGGCAATTCAACGCTGGCAATTTAACAATTGTTTGAACGGCTGATCTTGGCCAAGATGCAGCAGGAGGAAAAATCCATGACATCCAATAAACCCACCCTACTTTCAGGGTTGCGCTTGCCGTTGATCGCGGCGCCGATGTTCTTGTCATCTGGGCCTGATCTGGTGGTGGCGTGTTGCACCGCGGGCATTGCCGGCACCTTCCCAGCCCATAACCAACGCACCGTTGATGGCTTTGAAGCATGGGTGGTTGATATCAAATCTCGCCTTGCCGCCCATGCGGAACAAACAGGAATTGAACCCGCGCCCTTTGGCGTCAATTTGATCGTTCATAAATCCAACGCCAAACTTGACGATGAATTGGCGATCTGCATCAAGCATGAAGTGCCGATCATCATCACCTCGCTTGGGGCGGTGCGCGATGTGGTGGATCGTGTGCATGATTATGGCGGCATTGTTCTGCATGATGTGATCAATCTGCGCCATGCCCAGAAAGCGGCGGATGCTGGTGTCGATGGATTGATCGCTGTCTCCACCGGGGCAGGGGGGCATACGGGCATGGCCAATCCCTTTGCGCTGTTGCATGAAATTCGCTCTATTTTTGATGGGCTGGTGTTGTTGTCGGGGTCTTTAGCGACGGGCGCGGATATCGCGGCCGCGGTTCGCGCCGCCCGCGGCCGAGCCCGC
>CAJXME010000161.1 GCA_913056245.1 uncultured Alphaproteobacteria bacterium
TAACGCCCAGTCCTCCTTATCCTCCAGGTAAAACACCAACAGATGATCTGCACTGGGCGCAGTCCCGCAGGCATGGTTTGCCTTCGATGTGAATTCGATATGATACGCTTGGTTTGGATAACCGAGCATGACGCCATCGAATCCGTCGTGTCCTGCGAACTCGCCAAGAACGGAGAGGCCGAGGCTCTCCACATACATATTCTTGATCTCCGCCAGATTGTCCGTGGGGTAGAGGAAAAAAGTCTGAGAGTCTCTAGAGAGTTAGCTAACCTCGCGCTATCGCCTCATCCTGTTGAATTGGGCTCGGCACTGACTCATTCCGCTATCACAACGGATTACTCGGAAGCACTGCTCGAGTTCATCACACCGGTTTCGAGCTCCATTTCTGACACAGAGCGCGCGCTCGCCGATTTGCACCGTTTTACCGCCCGGCAGCTGGACGCAGAGTTACTCTGGAACGCCAGCATGCCGTGCATCGTTCAGGGGGAGGCCGGTATTCCGATCGCTGAATTTGGCAGTTCCAATGTGGGTCAGATGAAGCGCATTTATCGCAACGGATTGAGTGTGCGATATGGCAGAAAAATGCAGGCAATCGCCGGCATTCACTACAACTTCTCGCTGCCAGAGTCGTTTTGGGTGAGAGCCAGTGGAATGGCGAGGGATAACCTTTCGCAAGCCGATTTTCAGACCGCGGGTTATCTGGCCCTGATCCGCAATTTTTTTTCCAGAGTGTGGCTACTTTTATATCTGCTCGGGTGCTCCCCCGCCGTGTGCGCGAGTTTTGTTCAAGGTAACCGGTCTCATCCATTACGGCCCATGGGGGATGACCATCATAGCTACTACCTCCCCTTCGCAACTTCCCTGCGCATGGGAGACCTGGGTTATACGAGTCAGGCACAGGCTGAGTTGGAGGTGTGCTACAACGATCTGGACCAATACATTTCTACTCTGCGAAGCGCGATTCTGCAGACACATCCGCCCTACGCCGCTTTTGATCACATGGATAACGGCGAGCGAGCTCAGCTCAATACCTCCCTCCTGCAGATCGAGAACGAGTATTACAGCCCCATACGGCCAAAACGTGTAACAAGCAGCGGCGAGGCGCCCATCCTGGCCCTAACGCGAGGGGGAATCGAATACGTGGAAGTGAGATGCGTTGATATTAATCCCTTTGTCCCGTTCGGCATCGATGGCGATACCATGCGCGATCGACGGCGCCTGCTCTGGAATGGGTCGGTGACCGCATCGGTGGTGTTAAATCTCGCTGGGGATTTATGCCTAGCCCCGCAAATCACCCAAACCGGTCTTTCTGAAGGTTTTCGCGCCGATGATTATCTGGCGGAAGCGTCACTTCGGGTGGAAGACGCCATCCTCTCCTTATCGAATAAGGCGGTGACGGATGATCAACGGGTTGAAGACGTCTGCACCCAAGCTTTGCGCGGGCTCGCAAGAACCATGTTCAAGCGGCGGCCAATGGTGCAGGTTCATGTCTTAAGGGTAGACGCGCTATCGGTCACGGGGGAATAATGGGCAATGATTGGACGGCTTAATCATATCGCGATTGTGGTGGCTGATCTGGATGCGGCAACCGCGCGCTGGCGTGATGTTCTTGGGGCATCGGTTTCCGCGCCTCAAGCCTTACCTGAACACGGCGTCACGGTGGTCTTTGTGGATAGCGGCAATAGCAAAATCGAATTGCTAGAGCCGCTTGGTGACGATAGCCCCATTGGTAAATTCCTCGAGCGCAATCCCGATGGCGGCATGCATCATATGTGCTTTGAGGTGGATGATATCATCGCCGCCAGAGATCAATTGCTGGCCGAAGGCGCTAGAGTGCTGGGCAGTGGTGAGCCTAAGATTGGCGCCCATAACAAGCCTGTCTTGTTTCTTCACCCGAAAGATTTCAATGGCACTTTGATCGAGTTGGAGCAGGCCTAATGGGTACCGTTTCTGGAATCGTTGTTTATATTCTCTTGTGGTGGTGGGTGTTTTTCATGACGCTTCCTTTTGGGGTGAAGCGCGAAGAAAATGTCGAGCAGGGCCATGACATCGCGGCGCCTCAAAAAACGCATCTATGGAAAAAAGTTGCCGCCACCACGGTGATTGCTTTGGTTTTGTGGTATGGCGTAGACCTCTTGATCGCATCGGATGTGTTTTCATTCCGCCGCATGGCTCAAGAATACTAGGCTTGAGCCGATTTAAGACGATCACAAAAAAATGGCGGGAAACCCCGCCATTTTTGTTTCGATTTGTTCACGCTTATAAAGTTGCGTTTCGAACTTAAAATCGTTGACCTCCCCAACCTCGGTCAATACAAAAACCTTATGGAAGAAATTCATAATTGTCATCAAAAAATATAAAAAAATATTAAAAAACGTAATTTCTATTTAGTTTCATTCTAAAAAACTTTTCACTTATTACCAAATCCATCAAAAAGACACGTTTTGTCACATTGCAAACTTCACCTTTATGCGTATGGTAATAGCAATTAATCATTGAGAAGTATCACCATATGACACCGCTTGAAATATATATGGCCTCTGATCACGCTGGTTTTAATTTGCGGCAAACCCTTGCCGATCTTTTAACCGAGGCGGGGCATATCGTGCATGATCTGGGGCCTGAAACCGACGCGCGGGTGGATTATCCTGATTTTGGGGAAAAATTAGCCAAAGCCATGAAGCCTTTTCCCGATTCGCGCGGTGTTTTGGTCTGCGGGAGCGGCATTGGTATTTCCATCGCCGCCAATCGATTTCCATGGATTCGCGCGGCGCTTTGTCACGATGTCACCACAGCGGTCTTGTCACGCCAGCATAATGATGCCAATGTCATCGCCTTTGGCGAACGCTTGATTGGAGAAACAACCGCCAGCGATGCTTTAATGGCATTTCTGGAAACGAAATTTGAAGGCGGCCGTCATCAAGGCCGGGTTCAAAAACTTAGCGATCTAAACGCTTAATAATAACAATAAGGGAAGACAAACATGAATGAGATGAAATCATTTTTTAACACGCATCTTAAGGATAGTGATCCTGAACTTTATGGTTCGCTAGACCATGAACTGACACGGCAGCGCGATGGCATTGAATTGATCGCCTCTGAAAACATTGTCAGCAAAGCGGTTTTGGAAGCGCAAGGGTCTGTCTTCACCAATAAATACGCCGAAGGTTACCCCGGGCGTCGTTATTATGGCGGCTGTGAATTCGTCGATGTGGCTGAGCAATTGGCCATCGACCGTGTGAAAAAACTTTATGGCGCGGCATGGGTTAATGTTCAGCCGCATTCCGGTGCGCAAGCCAACCAAGGTGTGTTCTTGGCGCTGCTTAATCCCGGCGATACGATTCTGGGGATGTCCTTGGCGGCGGGCGGTCACTTGACCCATGGCGCAGGGCCTAACCTGTCAGGCAAATGGTTTAACGCGGTGCAATATGGCGTTCGCCGTGACGATGCCCGCATTGATTTTGACGAAGTGCAGCGTCTTGCGGATGAACATAAGCCCAAAATGATCATCGCGGGCGGCTCGGCCTATCCTCGGGTGTTGGATTTCAAGAAATTCCGTGAAATCGCCGATAGTTGTGGCGCTTATCTGATGGTGGATATGGCGCATATTTCAGGTCTCGTGGCCGCTGGCTATCATCCGAACCCCATCGAAGACGCCCATGTGGTGACCTCCACCACCCACAAGACCCTGCGTTGCGGTCGTGGCGGGATGATCATGACCAATGACGAAGACCTTGGCAAAAAGATCAATTCGGCGATGTTCCCCGGCTTGCAAGGCGGGCCATTGATGCACGCTATCGCTGGGAAATGCGCTGGTTTTGGTGAGGCGCTGAAGCCTGAGTTCAAGACCTATATCAAAAACGTTGTGGAAAACGCGCAAGTCTTGGCGGAAACGCTGGTCGAATGTGGTTTTGATATCGTCTCCGGCGGCACTGATAACCATATTGTGCTGGTTGATCTGCGTCCGAAAGGTCTGACGGGGAACATTTCC
>CAJXME010000162.1 GCA_913056245.1 uncultured Alphaproteobacteria bacterium
GACCAGCAAGATACCGCCCATAATCAAGCCAATGGGCAGATGCCGCTGAAACCCTTCGCGTAGATCAGCGTAATCAATATCGAGCATCATCACGACAAATAAGAACAGCACCGCCACCGCGCCGACATAAACCACCACCAGCAGCATGGCGAGGAATTCCGCCCCCATCAAAATGAAGAGACCGGCGGCATTGAAAAACGCCAAGATCAAGAACAAGACCGCGTGCACTGGGTTTCTTGCGGTAATGACCATCACGCCGGATGCGACGGTCATAGCAGCAAAGAGATAGAAAAATAGGCTGGTGATCATCTTTATCTCCCCCTAGCGATAGCGCGCATCGGCCGCGAGATTGCGCACAATCTCAACTTCCCAGCGATCGCCATTGGCCAGCAATTTTTCTTTATCGTAATAAAGTTCTTCGCGGGTTTCGGTGGCAAATTCAAAATTAGGCCCCTCGACAATGGCATCCACAGGGCAGGCTTCTTGGCAGAAGCCGCAATAGATGCATTTGGTCATGTCGATGTCATAACGGGTGGTGCGGCGGCTGCCATCGTCGCGAGGTTCGGCTTCGATCGTGATGGCTTGCGCCGGGCAAATCGCTTCACAAAGTTTACACGCGATGCACCGTTCTTCGCCATTGGGATAACGCCGCAGAGCATGCTCACCACGGAAACGTGGCGATAAACTGCCCTTTTCATAGGGGTAGTTGATGGTGACTTTCGGCTTGAAGAAATATTTCAGCGTCAGCGCCATGCCACGGACGATTTCAAGCAGTAAAAATGAGCGTGCAGCGTTAAATACAGCGTTCATGACAATCTCCCCTTAAACCCCTGGCAACATATCAAAAGCCAGCATCACGCCACTGCAAAAAGCCACAAACAGCAAGGTGAAAGGCAAAAAGATTTTCCATCCCAACCGCATCAATTGGTCATAGCGATAACGCGGGGTGGTGGCGCGCACCCAAAGGAAAACAAACAACACCAACGCGACTTTGATGGCGAACCAGATGGGCCCTGGAATCCAATTGAACGGCGCGATATCAAATGGCGGCAACCATCCGCCCAAGAATAACGTGACACTCATCCCAGACATCAAAATCATATTGGCGTATTCCCCAAGGAAGAACAGCGCAAAAGACATAGACGAATATTCAACGAAATAACCCGCCACCAATTCGGACTCGCCTTCGGGCAAATCAAACGGCGCGCGGTTGGTTTCCGCCAAGGTCGAAATGAAAAAGATGATGAACATCGGGAAGAGCGGGATGAAGAACCACATATCCCGTTGAGATTCAACGATATCCGACAGGTTCAGTGATCCAGCGGCCATGATGACGGTGATGATTACCAAACCGAGAGAGACTTCGTAAGAAATCATCTGAGCGGCTGAACGCATCGCACCCAAGAATGGGTATTTCGAGTTCGACGACCACCCCGCCATGATCACCCCATAAACCCCTAGCGAAGAAATCGCAAAAAGGTAAAGGATGCCGACATTCACATCCGCGATCACCAAGCCTTCGCCAAAGGGGATCACCGCCCAAGCGACCAGCGATAGAATGAAGGTCAGCATCGGCGCTATCACGAACACCGTTTTCGACGCGCCCGATGGCAGAATTGTTTCTTTCGACAGCAGTTTCAGCGCATCGGCAAAAGGCTGAAACAAGCCAAAAGGCCCCACAACATTGGGCCCTTTGCGCAATTGCATCAGCCCAATGACGCGGCGTTCCGCTAAGGTCAAATACGCAACGGCGATCAACAAAGGACCAATGACCGCAAAGATTTGCGCCGTGATCCACAACAGATCAATCACCATTGGTGACAACAGAATGGCCAAGATGCTGTCCATTATTCTGCGGCCCCTTTCAATCCAATCATTTCAAAGACTTCGATGCATTCCGCCATGGTCACGGAAGACCGGCTGATGGGGCAGGTCATGTAGAAACTGGTCTTTGTGCCTTCCCCAAGCGCATAACCAAGCGGCGATGAGGTGATTTTCCCCTTCCCGCCTTGGCCGGTAAATTTGTTTTCAATCAAGACATCGGGCTGACCAAAAATGGAATTGGCCGCGATCAAGGCTGAACGCAATTGATCATGGCTGTCAAAACCAAGCGTGACATCAAGCACCGCCGATAAAGCGCGGATAATCGACCAATCTTCCCGCGCATCGCCGGGAGGGAAGGTCGCGCGGCTGGCGTATTGCACCCGCCCTTCGCTATTGGTGAAGATGGCGGGCTTTTCACACCAAGCCGCCCCGGGAAGCACCACATCAGCGTCACGCGCGCCGGCATCGCCATGGCTGCCTTGATAAATCACAAAAGTCTTTGCATTGATCCCCGTGAGATCGCATTCATCAGCACCGAGCAGATAAAGCACATCAAGATCACCAGCCTTCGCGGCGTTCAGCATCGCGGCGGTGTTCATGCCCCCGCGCGCTGGAATAGCGCCCATATCAAGCCCCGCCACACGCGCGGCGGCGGTATGCAGAACGTTAAAGCCGTTCCAATCCTTTGTGACCACGCCTGTGTCTTGAGCAATTCTTGAAACCGCACCAAGGATAGCCGTGCTGTCTTTGCGGTTGAGCGCGCCCTGCCCCAAGATGATCATCGGCTTTTTGGCTTTTTTCAATTTGCTCAGGATTGGCGATTTGCCGCTTTCCATGGCCATGAGGATTGATGGGTCTTCGCCCAATTCCTTAACGGGATAGGTCAAATCCACGGGCGCCCCAAGACGCGCCACTTCCAGCCCATCATTGAGCCAACGGCGGCGTAAGCGAGCGTTCACCACCGCCGCTTCATGACGAGGATTCGTGCCAATCAACAGAACATAATCGGTGTCTTCAAGGCCATTAAAGCCGCTGTTAAAGACATAACCGGCGCGGCCCTTGCCGCCGAGAACTGATCCGTCTTGCCGGCAATCGATATTGCCACTGCCGAGGTTTTCCATCAGCGATTTTAACGCAAACATACTTTCAGCGTCGCATTGATCGCCCATGATCGCGCCAATCTTTTCAGGCTTGGCTTTTTTAATCTTGGTTTGGATCGCCTTAAACGCTTCTTCCCAAGAACATTCCTCAAGCCGTCCATTGCGCTGACGCAAATAAGGACGATCGATGCGTTGCCGCTTTAAGCCATCAATGGCGTGGCGGGTTTTATCGGAAATCCATTCTTCATTGACGTCATCATTAACGCGAGGCAAAACGCGCATCACTTCATTGCCACGGGTGTCGACGCGAATGGCTGAACCCACCGCGTCCATGGCATCAAAAGTTTCCGTATGGCTCAATTCCCAAGAACGCGCGGTAAAGGCGTAAGGACGGCTGGTCAAAGCGCCCACGGGGCAAAGATCAACGACGTTGCCCGACAATTCCGACGCCAAAGCCTTTTCCAGATAGGTGGTGATTTCCATATTCTCACCACGGCCAATCGCGCCCATGTCATTAACGCCAGCGACTTCCGTCGAAAACCGAACACAGCGCGTGCAATGGATACAGCGGGTCATGATTGTCGAAATCAACGGCCCCATATTCTTGTTTTCAACCGCGCGTTTCGGCTCAAGATAACGGCTGGAATCGCCGCCATAGCCCATCGCCTGATCCTGAAGATCACATTCACCGCCCTGATCGCAAATAGGGCAATCGAGGGGATGGTTGATGAGCATGAATTCCATCACGCCTTCACGGGCTTTTTTAACCAGAGGAGTATCGGTCTTGATCACCATGCCATTGCCGGCGGGCATCGCGCAGGATGCGATCGGCTTGGGCGAGCGTTCCATTTCGACCAAGCACATACGGCAGTTGCCCGCGATCGATAGGCGTTCATGATAACAGAAACGTGGCACTTCTTTGCCCGCCGCTTCACAAGCTTGCAAGACGGTTGCGCCTTCTTCGACTTCGACGTCAACACCATCAACAGTCAAGGTGATCATACTTACCCCCTACTCCGCCACGGCCGCGGCTTTGCGCGCCGCGATGCGTTGTTCAAGTT
>CAJXME010000163.1 GCA_913056245.1 uncultured Alphaproteobacteria bacterium
CCAGCGGTGACCAAGGATTCTTTATTGGCGATCGCCACAACCCGGCCTTGTTCAACCGCCTTTAAGGTCGGCATCAAGCCCGCCGTGCCGGTGACCGCGGATACCACCAAATCTGAAGAGACTGACGCCAAATCATTGAGCGCATCCGCCCCTGCGTGGATCGTGATATCGGTATCGTTCAATCGTTCCGATAATTCAGCATAGCCCGATTGATCCGCAATGCCGACATGATCTGGCCGAAAGCGCATTGCCAATGCGGCAAGGGACTCGGCGTTTTTACCTCCTGTCAGCACATTAACCCGATACCGATCAGGGAATTTTGCGACCAGATCAAGGGTGCTGGCGCCAATTGAGCCTGTTCCGCCATAAAGGGCAATGGTTTTCGGCGCCGTCATCAAACCAACCCCAGCGCAAGAACCGCATATAGAAAAGGCAATGCCAAAATATAGCCATCAAAGCGGTCAAGAAAACCGCCATGGCCTGGTAGGATTTGCCCGGAATCCTTCACGTCATATTGCCGCTTAAACCAAGATTCGAGCAAATCACCACCAATAGCAAAATCAGCAACAAAAAGCCCCAATGCCCCCATCAAGATCGGCTCAAAACCAAGCAAGACGGCGGCGAAGGCCCCGGCGCCACCGCCCGCGATTAACCCGCAAACAGCTCCGCTCCATGTTTTTTTCGGGCTGATCATGGGGGCTAGTTTTGCCCCGCCGATGGCACGGCCGCCAAAATACGCCGCACTATCCGCCGCCATGATCACCATAATGGCATAGATGATCCATAAATGGCCGGCTTCAAACTGAAGCAACTGCATAAAACTATAGAGGCATAAACTGAGGAAAATCGTGACCCCTCGCATGGTCCATTTGGTGGATAGAGCCGACAGCACAAAGCCCGATATCGCTAAGACAGCGACCATCTGATTGACGGAAAACTCGAAACTGAAAATTGCCTCAGCAAAAACCATCAGCGATGGCGTCATGATCGCGGCGGCCAATAAAAGACCGCGCGCTGAACCAATGCTGAACCGCGCGATGGTGACAACCTCAAACGCCATCACCAATCCCGCTAAAACGCCAACCCCCATGGCCAAAACGCCACCATGGAAAATCAACCAAGCCAATGGCGCGAGCGCGATAGCCGTTAGAATTCTTCGAAAAAGATCAGGGGATGGTGAAGATGGCTGGCTTTGGTCAGGCATCACGCTGCTATCCTGCCGATGGTAGCGTTTTCACGTCACTCGCGTTCATGACCAATTCATCACCACCAAACCGGCGATGCCGCGCCGTAAATTCATTCAGCACATCATCCAGCATCGCCATGGTGAAATCCGGCCAAAGCGTCTCAATAAAGGCTAATTCCGCGTAAGCCAAATCCCAAAGCAGGAAATTTGAAATGCGTTTTTCTTTGCCCGTGCGCAACAGCAAATCCACGGCGGGCAATTCACGGGTATAGAGATGCGATTTTAAGAGATCAGGGGTGATAGATTCAGCCTTGATCTCGCCGTCTTTGACTTTTTGAGCAAGCGCGGTGACCGCTTGCGTCACATCGGCTTGCCCCCCATAACCAAGAGCCACGGTCAGGTTCAACCCTGTGTTTTGGATGGTGTCCTGAACCGCGCGATCAATTTTTTTCAAGATGCTATTGCTAAAGCCTTGCAAATCACCGATCACACGAAGCCTGACGTTGTTTTTCATCAGACCCTGAATTTCATGGCTCAAGTAATGATCCAGCACCGCCATGATGCCTTTAATCTCCAGCGAAGACCGCCGCCAATTTTCCGAAGAAAAGGCAAAAAGCGTCAACCAAGACACCCCACGATCATAAGCATGGCGACTAATTTGCTCGATTATTTTTGAGCCTTGGTCATGGCCAGACTTGGTCGGCTTGTTGCGCTCATAAGCCCAACGCCGATTGCCATCCATGATGATCGCCAGATGATTTGGAGCCGCTGGATTAGACACAGGCTTTCCTTAAACTGTTTTGATATCCGCTTCTTTGCTCGCCAGCATACTATCAATTTTACCTACAAAATCATCGGTAAGTTTTTGAATTTTAGCCTCTAAACCATGGCGTTCGTCTTCGCCAAACTCGCCGTCTTTTTCAAGTTTACGCGCGGTTTCAATCGCATCACGCCGAATATTGCGGATAGCCACCCGGCTTTGTTCCGCGTATTTGCTCGCGACTTTGGCCAATTCAACCCGGCGTTCCGCGGACAAGTCCGGGATCGGCAGGCGTATCAAATTGCCTTCGGTTTGAGGATTCAAGCCAAGGTCACTTTCGCGAATGGCTTTTTCCACCGGCGCCACCATCGATTGATCCCACACTTGAACGGTCAGCATCCGCGCTTCAGGCGCAGAAATATTGCCCAATTGATTGATCGGCATTTTAGAGCCATAGGCATCGGCGGTCACCGGATCAAGCATGCTGATCGAGGCGCGGCCAGTCCGCAACCCTTGAAAATCACTTTCGAGCGAGGCCAATGCGCCTTCCATACGGCGGGTGGTATCACTAAGGTCCATGGTCATAATGAAGACTCCTTATTTATCGCGGATCAGGGTGAATTTGCCCTGATGCTTAAGCACACGTTCAAATGCGCCTTGTTGTTCGATTGAAAAGACCAGCATGGGAATGCTGTTTTCGCGCGCTAGGGAAATGGCCGAAGCGTCCATGACCGAAAGGTCGCGCGACAGCACATCCATATAGGTTAATTCATCATAACGGACGGCGTTGGGGTCTTTTTCAGGGTCAGCGGAATAAACCCCATCGACGCGCGTGCCTTTCAAGATGGCATCGCAATTCATTTCGGTGGCTCGAAGCGCAGCGGCGGTATCGGTGGTGAAGAAAGGATTGCCTGTCCCAGCGGCAAAGATCACCACCCGCCCCTTTTCCATATGCCTTTTGGCACGCCGACGAATATAAGGTTCGCACACCGCCGAAATAGGCAAAGCCGAAAGGACGCGCGTATAAACACCGATATCCTCAAGGGCATTTTGCATCGCCAGCGCGTTCATCACCGTCGCCAGCATCCCCATGTAATCGCCCGTGGCGCGTTCCATGCCAGCGGCCGCACCGGAAATCCCGCGGAAGATATTGCCGCCGCCAATCACAAGCGAAACTTCAACGCCATGATCGATCACGGCTTTGACTTCGCCCGCGACCCGCGCCACCATTTCAGGATCGATGCCATAATGCAAAGACCCCATCAGGCTTTCGCCGGATATCTTGAGCAAGACACGCTTATAGTGAAACCCTTCAGGGTTTTTTGACGAAGAGGATTGGGCTTGATCGCTGATGGTTTCAGATTGTGATGAAGCCATGGCAAAATCTCCTTAACGCCCGCAAAGCAATCATGGATTGCTCAAGTTGATATCAGCATACACGAAAATTGAAGTCTATGCTGATATCTTTATTTTTTTGCAAATGATCCTAGGGATCAGTTGCCCAACTGAGCGGCCACTTCAGCGGCGAAATCAGTTTGTTCTTTTTCGATGCCTTCGCCCAAATTAAAGCGCGCAAAGCCCGTCATGGTGATCGCCGTGCCAGCATCTTTAGCGGCATTTTCGATCACCTGATGAATTGGGGTTTCGCCATCAACCACGAAAACCTGATCCAAAAGCACGACTTCCTTGAGGAATTTCTTCATGCGGCCTTCGACCATTTTTTCAGCAATATCTTGCGGCTTGCCCGATTCCATCGCTTGGTCAATCAAGATTTGACGTTCTTTAGCAACCATCTCTTGGTCAAGATCATCAGCGCTCAACGACGCAGGCGCGGCGGCGGCAACATGCATGGCCAATTGCTTACCAAGAGCGGTCAAGGCGTCTTCAGACGCGGCGCTTTCAAGAGCCACCAAAACACCGATGCGGCCAAGGCCTTCAGCGGCGGCATTGTGCATGTAAGTGACAACCGCCCCTTGATTAACCGACAGTTTCACCATGCGGCGAA
>CAJXME010000164.1 GCA_913056245.1 uncultured Alphaproteobacteria bacterium
CATCAGACGTTTGGCGCGTTTGGCCTGCCGCAAGGCTTCTCGGCCGTCACCCGCCGACGCGGCCACCAAGCCAATCGCCAGCGCTTGATTGCCTTGCCGCAACCGGCGATCGGTCAGCGATCCAGAAATGCGGCTGGGCAGGCCAGCGATCATGCCAATGATGCGATCGAGCGTAATCGCCAGGATGATCACCGCGATGACGATGACCATCAAAACGCTGGTGCGGGCTTCGATGCGCCAGCCCAGCCATTCCAAGACCGTGACGCCGGGCTGGTTGCTTAAAAAACTCGCGGCAAAACCTGCAACCGTCAGCAAAAAGACGATGGTGATGATGCGTTTCAGCATTATTGCGCCCCATCTTCAGCGGGGATGCGGCTGATTTTGACGATGCCAAAAAGCGACGACCACCAGCCGCCTTGATTGGCGTTATCCGCGTCCGAAGCGGGGGCATCGCTTATGGATTGTGTCGGTGGTGTCTCTGGGGTGGCGTGCGCCGCTTCCGTCAGTTGATCGACGCTGCCTTCCAAAGCCTCTAGACGGCTCTTTAATTGCGCGAGATCACCTTCAATGGCATCGATCACCGCAGGATCAATGGCAGGGGGGTTAATAGATTGAGGTATATCGGCGGCGGCGGTCGCATTAACAGCAGATTGGCGTGCCTCGATATCTGATTTGAGGGCGGTGAGATCATCAAGCGCATCTTGGTGCGCCTCTTTCAACGCCGCGATCGCCGCTCCATTGGCCGCGCTTATTTCACCCTGCTGATCGAGATGAGTTTGCCAAGCGGATTGTTGCCCCGCTTGTTCTTGAAGTTTTGCCTCCACCGCTTCAAGGCGGGCGGTGATGCTGTCTTGCCACGCGGTGTCTTGAGGCGTGGTCATCATCATGATCATCCATCCCACCCCGCCGCTGGCGAGCAAGGCGACAAACAACGCCAAGCCCGCGATCACCGTCGCGGGTGATTTTCGGCTGGCGGTTTGGCTGGCGGTTTGGTTGGTGGTGTTTTGAGCATTTGACGCGTCTTTGCCGCTTTCCTGAACCTTTACATCCTCTGCTTGCCCGTCGATGATGACGGGATCAGCCGATGACGCGGATTTGTTTTTAGCGGATTTACGGGCAGCCATATCGTTTCTCTTCAACCCCCAAAGGAAAAGTTATATCTGCGCCCATCATCCGATGATTACAAGTCTTGATCAAGACGATCATCATCAAACAATGTCGGCGACAAACCAAGCGCTATCGCCGCTTCTGCGAACATGGCCGATCGCCGAGGCGTCGCCGCCACCACAATGTTATGCCAGCCCTGACCACAAAGTCCAGCGGCGCGAGAACTGATGACAATCGCGGTGATGTCTTGCCGCGCGGCGCTCAGCCCATGGCGCTCCATCAGCGCGGAAAAATGCTCACCCGCACGCCCGGAATGCATCAATATTGCCGCCACCTTGCCATCGCGCAAAGCCGCGTCCACGTCATCAGGCCAAGCGGTGGTATGGGCGGCTTTATAAACAGGCAAGCGCAGGGTTGAAATGCCATGCGGCTTGAGCGCTTCGGCCATGTTAAAGCCCGTATCCACCGCCGATGGCCAAAATAACGATCGGCGTTTATCCGCCAAAATGCGCTCGACCAACCCTTTACCATCGCCGGGGCCGGTGATGATTTGCCGAAAGCCTCTGTCTTTGGCGGCTATGGCGGTGGAGGCGCCCACGCAATAACAAGGCAGATCATGCCAATCAGGATCGGTGATCATCGCGGCGGCGTGACGGCTGGTCAGCACAATCGCATCAAATTCAAGAGGGGAAGGCAGATCAAGATCGGCGAGCGGTTTGATCTCCAGCATGGGTGCCGCCAGCGCCGTAATCCCTTTTTGACGGAGATCGGCGATATCACGCGCCGCGTCATCAAGGGGGCGGGTGGTGATGATGATCGGCGCGGTCATCCCATCCTCTTAACGCGGTTGAGGATCAAGAAAATCGCGTCCCCCCGCCATGTCCAGCAATTGATCGGCCAAATCGCGACCAAGGCGGTCGGCATCGCTCGCTTGGGCTTTATCGCTGGTGGTGAAGACCTGCTCCCCATTAGGGCTAAGCAATTGCGCGGTTAAACGTACATACCCATCGGCAAAATAAGCCGACGCGCCGATGGGGGTTTGGCAAGTGCCATCAAGTTGGTCAAGAAGCGCCCGCTCGGCGGTGACTTCAATGGCGGTGTCGCTGTGATTTAAGCCGCTGAGTTGATCGAGAATGGTCTGGCGTCTTGCGCTGCCATCCTCATCGAGGGTTTGAATGGCGATCGCGCCTTGGGCGGCGGCGGGAAGCATGACATCTTCAGGAATGGGGTGAATCTGGTCATGAAAACCGAGCCGCTCCATCCCCGCCATGGCCAAAATAATGGCGTCATAATGCCCATCGGCCAATTGTTTGAGGCGGCTGTTGACATTGCCGCGGAGCAATTTGGTGGTGATGTCGGGGCGGATGGATTTGATCATCGCGGCGCGGCGAACGGAAGCCGTGCCAATCACCGCATTTGGCGGCAAATCGTCAAACCGAGCATAAGGGCCGATCAACGCATCGCGGCGATCCGCGCGTTTCAGAAAAGCCGCGATGGTTGTGCCTTCAGCATAATGGGTTTCCATATCCTTGCCGGAATGCACCGCGGCATCAGCCTCACCACTCAGCATGGCGCGCTCTAGCGTTTTGACAAAAAGACCTTTGCCGCCAATATCCGCCAAAGGCCGATCCAGCACTTCATCGCCTTTGGTGGAAAAGGTGACGATGGTGGCTGAAGCCAATTGCCCTTGGACTTCTTCGGCTTGCGCGAGCGCGAGTTTTGAGGCGCGGCTGGCCAAGCGGATGGGGGCGTGATGCAAATCAGAAACAGTCATTCTGTGGTTTTAGCCTGTCCCCCCCATAAGGGGAAGAAATAATAGCGCCTTGCGGCAAATATGCTGACCTTTAAGGGGATATCGGGTAGTAAAGGGGGACAGTAATTTTGAGAACAGGCCATGGCCAAAACCAAAGCATCATCAGGCGCGATCCTCGGCATTGAAACCAGCTGCGATGAAACCGCCGCCGCTGTCGTCACCCGCGATGGCGTCATTCGCTCGAACATCATCGCCAGCCAAATCGATGATCACAGCCAGCATGGCGGCGTTGTGCCAGAAGTCGCGGCACGCGCGCATTTGAGTCAAATCGATCAAGTAATCCGCCGCGCCATGGATGAGGCTGAACTCGGCTTTGATGATCTTTGCGCGGTGGCGGCCACAGGCGGGCCAGGGCTGATTGGCGGGGTGCTGGTCGGCACGGTGGCGGCAAAGGCCATCGCCAGCAGCTGCTCAATTGATTATTTCGCCATCAACCATCTCGAAGGCCATGCCTTGACCGCGCGGCTTACCGCTCTTGATTCTGGTTCTCTTGATCGGGGGGGGATTGATCAAGGAGGGATCGCTTATCCCTATTTGTTGTTGCTGGTCTCCGGCGGGCATACGCAATTGCTCGCCGTGGCGGGGCCGGGGTCTTATCGCCGTTATGGCACCACCATGGATGACGCCGCGGGGGAGGCTTTTGACAAATCTGCCAAAATCTTAGGCCTTGGTCTGCCCGGGGGACCAAAACTCGAAGCGCTTGCAAAAAATGGTGACGCCAAAGCCTATGATTTGCCGCGCCCATTGATGCATAAACCCGGCTGTCATTTTTCTTTTTCAGGCCTGAAAACCGCGGTGCTGACCGCCTATCAGCAAGACATCGCGCCGCGTAACCATGGCGATAGCGATCAGCAAAAAGCCGATTTGGCAGCGTCCTTGCAATTGGCGGTGGCGGAAAGCCTTGTGTCGCGAAGCCGCAACGCCATGCGTCAATTCAAAACGGATTATCCCGATATGACCTCACCCGCTTTTGTGGTGGCGGGCGGGGTTGCGGCCAATCGTTTGATCCGCCAGTCTTTA
>CAJXME010000165.1 GCA_913056245.1 uncultured Alphaproteobacteria bacterium
GATATCGCGCATCTCAAAGACCTGCAGCAGGATATCCATGATCAATTCACCGCTTTGGTGCGCCATCGCCGCGGCTCAAAACTGACCGCTGGTGAAGACGAGTTGTTCTCCGGCGCGTTTTGGACAGGCCGCAAAGCCGTTGAATTTGGCCTTGCTGATAAACAAGGCGAGTTGCGCCAAACCTTAAAAGAACGCTTTGGCGATAAGGTGGTCATCACGCTGATTGAACCGAAACGATCGATGTTTGGGCTGAGTTCAGGCGGCGGCGGCGTCTCTTGGGCGGATCGTCTTGCCGATGCGGTGGTCGATAGCGCCATGCACCGCGCTCAAGAAACGACCCTGCGCAATCGTCTGGGGCTTTGATCAGAACAGGGCTTGAGGGAGGTCATATGTTCACACCGACAAAACTTCTGCTTTTAGGGCTTATTCTGGCGGTGATTTGGTACGGCTATCGGATCATCGAAAAACGCAATGAAGCGGCGAAACACAAGCGCGATCAAACCTCTGCTGATGCCACGGTTGATATGATCGAATGCAAAACTTGTGGCGCTTGGGTCGATGCCAAGGATGGTTGTTCGATCTGCGGTTGAAGCCGTGTCCATGATCCTATATGTTGCGGGCATCGCAACGCTTATTGACCAGTCGCCATGACCGTATCCGCCTCTCCATCTTCCGCTCCCCTTGACCGAAAAAAAAGTTTTCAGTCGATTATTCTGACGCTCCAACACTATTGGGCGGATCAGGGATGCGTCATTTTACAGCCCTATGACATGGAAGTGGGGGCAGGAACCTTCCACCCTGCCACGACCTTGCGCGCGCTTGGCCCTGATGATGTCTGGAACGCGGCCTATGTTCAGCCGTCGCGCCGCCCTTCCGATGGCCGATTTGGGGAGAATCCAAACCGCCTTCAGCATTATTACCAATTCCAAGTCATCATGAAGCCGTCGCCAGCCGATAGCCAAGATTTGTATCTCGGCTCATTAAAGGCCATTGGCCTTGACCCGCTGGATCATGACATTCGCTTTGTTGAAGACGATTGGGAATCGCCGACCCTTGGCGCTGCGGGGCTCGGCTGGGAAGTCTGGTGCGATGGCATGGAAGTCTCGCAATTCACCTATTTTCAGCAGGTTGGCGGGATTGATTGTGACCCCGTGCCCGTCGAATTGACCTATGGCCTCGAACGGCTGGTGATGTTCATCCAAGGCGTCGATAACGTCTATGATTTGGATTGGGATGGCGTGCCGAAAGATCAAGGCGGCAAAGTCTATGGCGATATTTTCCATGGCGCTGAAGTCGATTACTCGCACCATAATTTTGACCGCGCCAATACCGAGATGCTGTTTCGGCATTTCCTTGACGCGGAACAAGAATGTGCCAGCCTTTTGGACGCAGCACATCCGTTGCCGCTTCCTGCCTATGATCAATGCATGAAAGCCAGCCATATTTTCAATCTTTTGGACGCGCGCGGCGTGATTTCCGTGGCGGAACGTCAGGGGTATATCGGGCGCGTGCGGGCTTTGGCCAAGGGCTGTTGCGAAGCTTGGGTTGCGGCGGGCAAAAAGGATCAAGCCGATGGCTGAGTTGTTTATCGAAATCTTTGGTGAAGAAATCCCCGCTCGAATGCAATTGGCCGCCGAAAAGCGTTTGGCGGATGGCTTGGCGCAAGCGCTTAAAGACGCTGGGTTAGAGGGCGATGCGCCTCGCTCATGGTCTGGCCCTCGGCGGCTTGCTGTGTCGATTGCGGGTCTTGCTAAGACTCAGCCGGATTTGAACGAAGAACGGCGCGGCCCTCGTGCTGATGCGCCGGAACAAGCGATCGCAGGCTTTCTTAAAGGCGCGGGCATCTCGCGGGACGAGGCGGAGATTCGATCAACCCCGAAAGGTGATTTTCTCTTCGCCGTGATCAATAAAAAAGGCCAAGACGCCGAGGTGATCTTGCCGGCGATGATCCGCGATTTGCTGATGCAATTTGCTTGGCCGAAAAGCATGCGCTGGGGGCGGTCGCGGCAACGTTGGGTGCGGCCGTTGCATCGCGTCAGCGTGGTCTTTGATGGCAAGCCTTTGGCGGGGGAATTGCCGCTTGGCGGCGGGGCGTCCGTTCCATTTACCGCCTCCACCCTTGGCCATCGGATGCTGTCGCCGCAAGAGATTTCGCTCAAGGGTGGTGACGATTATGATCAAGCCTTGAACGCCCATCAGGTGATTGCCGATCGGCAGACTCGCATCGACATGATTGCGGAGTCCATGGCTAGCCTCACCAAAGCCGAAGGTTTTACGGTGATGGATGATGACGGCTTGATGGCTGAAGTCGCAGGTCTGGTCGAATACCCGCACCCGATCATGGGGCAAATCGATGACAGTTTCATGGCTCTGCCACCTGAAATTTTGGTGGTGTCGATGCGCAGTCACCAAAAATATTTCGCGGTTTCCGCCGCTGATGGCACGCTGGCGCCGCGATTTATCACCATTGCCAATATGGCGCCTGACGCCAAGCGCGATGCGATGATCCGCGCGGGCAATGAACGGGTGTTGAAAGCCCGTCTCGCCGATGCGCGGTTCTTTTGGGATCAGGATTGCGCCCAACCGCTGAGCGAGAATGTCGCCAAACTCACGGGCATCACCTTCTTTGAAGGGCTTGGATCGATGGGGGATAAAGCCAAGCGCATGGCAAGCCTCGCGGCAAGCATTGCGGGGATGATCGGCGCTGATGCTGATGCCGCTCAACGCGCAGGGCTTTTGGCGAAGGCTGATCTTGTGTCGGAAACCGTTGGTGAATTCCCGGAATTGCAAGGGGTGATCGGCGGGTATTTGGCGGCAAAAGACGAAAGCCAAGCCATTGCAGAAGCGATTGCGGGCCATTACCGCCCCGAAGGGCCAAGCGATGACGTGCCGGAAGATCGCGTGACGATTGCGGTCGCCTTGGCGGATAAAATCGACAGCCTGACGGGTTTCTTTGGGATTGGCGAATTGCCAACAGGGTCAAAAGACCCCTTTGCCTTGCGCCGTGCCGCCCTTGGTGTCTTGCGCTTGATTGTCCATAACAAGTTGGAATTGCGGCTCAAGGATGTTTTTGCCCTCGCGGCTCAAGGCTATGGTTTTGATAAGGCCTCTGACGCTTTGATCCCGTTCCTCCATGATCGCTTGAAAGTCTGGTTGCGCGAAGAAGGCATCCGCCATGATGTGGTGGCGGCGGTGTTGCGGCTCGATGACCCCCGCCATGATGATTTGATCCACCTCTGCCGCCTTGCGCAAGCCTTGGCTGACGTTCTTGAGACCGAAGACGGGCAGGGGCTGATGGCGGGGTATCGGCGGGCGAGCAATATTCTCAGCGCCGAAGAAAAGAAAGATCAAACCCGCTTTGATGGCGGTGTCGATGCCATCTTGATCGAGACAATGAGCGATCTCGCCGAGGTTCGGGCAGCCGTGGACGCAGCCAAGCACGTTGCTCCGGATCTGCCGGTGTTTGCGACGTTGAGCTTTGACACCAACTTGCACACCATGATGGGAGTTTCCCCGGAGCAGGCGGTTGTCGAACTCTCAGCGATGGGCGCGGATGTCGTCGGAGCTAATTGCGGCCGTGGATTCGAAGAGATGGAAACCATCGCCACCAAGATGGCCGAGGCTCGTCCCGAAGGTGCGCTGTTGTTCATGCAGTCCAACGCGGGGCTTCCGGAACTCGTCGGCGCCGACTTCGTCTACAACGGAACCCCGGAGGGAATGGCCGAACTCGCTACGAAAATGAAGTCCATGGGCGTGGACGTGGTTGGCTCGTGCTGTGGCTCCACCGCCGCGCACACGCAGGCCATCCGTTCGGTCATGGTCTCCTGATCGTCTACGGTGCCGTTATGAGTGATATGCGTGTTCAACCCGCGGACCGTTCCTGGACCACTACCAAGGTCGTGGCGGTCATCGTGGCGATTGTCAGTGCCGG
>CAJXME010000166.1 GCA_913056245.1 uncultured Alphaproteobacteria bacterium
TGAAATCGATGGTGATCGCGTGACGTGTTCCGGCGGCACCGCGTCTTTAGATATGATGCTTCATCTGATCGCCCAAGCCCATGGCAATAGCCTTGCCACCGCGGTATCGGAGCAGTTCATCCATGACCGCATCCGCGATTCCCATGACCGCCAGCGCATGGAATTACGCTCACGCCTTGGGGTCAGCCATCCCAAATTGCTATCGGTGGTGGCGGAAATGGAAGCCAATTTGGAAGACCCGTTGCCGCAAACCGAAATCGCCCGCCGCACGGCTTTATCCACCCGCCAATTGGAACGGCTGTTCCGAAAATATTTGCACACGACGCCGACGCGTTACTATTTGAACCTGCGGATCGCCCGCGCGCGCCATTTGTTGCGCCAGACCAGCATGTCGATCTTATCGGTGGCTTTGGCTTGCGGTTTTGTTTCCGCCTCGCATTTCTCGAAATGTTACCGCGAAACCTATGGCCGTACGCCGCGCGCCGAACGGGCCGTGGATTAACCCTGATCTGCGTTTTGCGCCGCCGCCATAATCGCGCTCACCATAGAAGCTAGCCCGTTTTTGCGCGTTGGCGAGAGATGCTCATCAAGGCCAATATCTTCAAGAAACCGCGGCGGGGTTGCTAAAATATCCGCGGGCTTCTGGCCGGAATAAACCCGCATCATCACCGCGATCAGCCCTTGAACAATCGCCGCGTCACTGCCCGCGTAAAAATTCAAGACTGGCGGGTTATGCTCTGCCGCAAAATGCACCACCGATTGGCAGCCGCGCAAGCGATTGGCCTCGGTTTTATAGGCATCATCTAAAGGCGGCAAACGGCGGCCGAGATCAATTAAATGCTGATAGCGTTCTTCCCAATCGTCAAAAAAAGCAAATTCAGCGACAACATCTTCCGCCTGTTCGGCAACAGTCATGGCATCCTCATTTATCGGTTCTAAGGTTGATTTAGGCCACGTTGCGGGTTTTGCCAAGCAAATCGAGCAAATCAAGCGCCGCTTCGGCGATCATCGTGCCGGAAGGGAAGACCGCCGCGACGCCATGGCTTTCCAGCACGGGGATATCGCCCGGCGGAATGATACCGCCAACGATGACTTCAACCCGCTCGCCCCCACGTGCGGTGAGTTCAGCCTTTAATTCTGGCACTTGCGTTAAATGCCCAGCGGCCAGCGAGGACAAGCCGATGACATCCACCTCATGCTGCATGGCAAGGTCAGCGGCTTCTTGCGGCGTTTGGAACAAGGGCCCCGTCACCACATCAAAACCAATATCCGCAAAGGCCGAAGCCACCACCTTCTGGCCACGGTCATGACCATCTTGGCCGAGTTTCGCCACCAGAATTCGCGGCGCGCGGCCATGAATTTCGATAAAGCCCGCGATGCGGTCGGCGATCCGATCAAGATCATCAAGCCCTGCCATTTCCGCTTTCCATACCCCGCGAACGCCTCGGGTTTCCGCGACATGCCGATTGAACACCCGCTCCATCGCGTCAGACATCTCACCCACGGTTGCGCCGGCACGCGCCGCCTGCACCGCCGCATCGAGCAGATTGCGCTTGCCCATGGCGGCGTCAGACAATCCGCCCAGCAGAGTTTCGACTTGTGTGCTGTCGCGTTCTTTTCGGATTTGCTTGAGTTTTGCTTTTTGCTGCGCCAGCACATCGGCGTTATCAATCCGCAAGATTTCAACTTCTTCTTCGCCATCGCGTTGTTCCGGCTGGAAGATATTGACGCCGATGATGCGTTTTTTGCCGCTATCGATTTGCGCTTGGATGCGGGTGGCGGATTCTTCGATCCGCTGTTTTGGCAAGCCTGATTGAATGGCTTTCGCCATGCCGCCTAAAGCGTCGACTTCCGCGATATGGCTTTTGGCTTTGGCCACCAATTCTTGGGTCAGGCTTTCCACCGCGGCCGAACCGCCCCAAGGATCAATGACATGCGCCGCCCCTGCTTCATGTACCAGATGCAATTGCGTGTTGCGGGCAATGCGCGCCGAAAAATCTGTCGGCAGACCCAGCGCTTCATCGAGCGCGTTGGTGTGCAGCGATTGCGTTTGGCCGCCCACCGCCGCGCTTGCCTCAACCAAGGTGCGGGTGATGTTGTCATAGACATCCTGCGCCGCCAACGACCAACCCGAGGTCTGGCAATGGGTGCGAAGCATCAAGGATTTTGGATTGGTGAAGCCAAATTCTTTTTGCAGCAATTCAGCCCAGAGAATCCGCGCGGCGCGCAATTTCGACACTTCGATCAGATAGGGCATCCCAATGGCAAAGAAGAACGACAGACGCGGCACAAAAGCATCAGCATCAAGCCCAGCGGCTAGACCTGTGCGAATATACTCAACGCCATCGGCCAAAGTATAAGCCAATTCGAGATCAGCCGTCGCGCCGGCTTCCTGCATGTGATAGCCGGAGATTGAAATCGAATTGAATTTCGGCATATGGCGTGATGTGTATTCAAAAATATCCGACACAATCCGCAGAGACGGGCGAGGCGGATAGATATAGGTGTTGCGCACCATAAATTCTTTCAGAATATCGTTTTGGATCGTTCCCGATAGTTTTTCCGGCACCACGCCTTGTTCTTCGGCCGCCGCGATGTAAAGCGCCATGATCGGCAACACCGCGCCGTTCATGGTCATCGACACGCTCATCCGATCAAGCGGAATGCCTTGAAACAATTGCCGCATATCAAGGATCGAATCAATCGCCACCCCAGCCATACCAACATCACCAGACACGCGCGGGTTATCGCTGTCATAGCCGCGATGGGTCGCCAAATCAAAAGCAACGGAAAGCCCCATCTGACCGGCGGCAAGATTACGGCGATAAAAAGCGTTCGATTCAGACGCGGTGGAAAACCCCGCATATTGACGGATCGTCCAAGGCCGGCTGGCATACATGGTGGGGTAAGGACCGCGGGCAAAAGGCGCAATCCCGGGCAGACCCGCGACATCAGGCGGATGCGTTGCCGCGCCATAATGGCTCGCCATATCAAATCCTTCAGGCAAAGCAATTGTTTGTGGCGTTACGGTTTCAGCCGTGGCGGCAGGTAAATCCGCCAAAGGTAGAGTTGCAAAATCAGGAATGCGGCTCATGACAACGCCTCCTTTATTTGAAGCATCAATTGAGCAAAATCAGGCGACCCATCGCCATTAATCGCGTCCATAGACATCACAAAGCGCGGCGCCACCGCTTTGATCGCATCATCGCCCAGCATCGCTTCGCTGAGCGCACCGCCTAAGATCAAGACATCGGGCTTGGCGGAATTCAGGATTGAGACCGCCGATGGGATATCATCAGCCGTCATCACCGTAGCGTCTAATCCTGTGGCGCCAAACCACCGGCTCATCCCCGCCGCTGATGCGCCTTTTGCTTGACCGATATCAAGCATCAAGCATCGCGGGGTCTGGCCATTCCAATCAAGACGCAAGGCTTCCCAAACCGCCGCCTCACGCGCCTCACCGCCACGCAACCCTCTTGCGCCGTTGATCACCGGCTGAGGCAACGCCCCGCACATAGGATGCAGGGTCACGCCAAGGCTAGCGCGAGCGCCGCTATTGATGCGGTTTTGCCGCGCGTCATTGGCCTTATCCGCCCAAGCGGTGATCAGGCCATTTGCCAGCGCCGCGCCAAGCCCGCCTTTGGCCTCGATCTCTTGGAATAAAGACCATGCTTTTTTGGCCAAGGCATCGGTCAAGTGATCGATATAGTATGAGCCTTGCGCGGGATCAGCGACTTGCGCCAATTGGCTTTCATCGGCCATGAGATGATGCATATTGCGCGCCACCCGCCGCCCTTGATCGCTTGATCCTGTTAGCCAATCATGGGGCAAGACCGTGATCATCCCAAAGCCCGATAAAGCCGCCGCGAGCATGGCCGTTCCATTGCGCAGGATATTGGTGTCCGTATCGATGCGGTTCAGCATAC
>CAJXME010000167.1 GCA_913056245.1 uncultured Alphaproteobacteria bacterium
ACAGGATCATCACTGCCGAAATGATCGACGCCAGGGCGGCGAAAACCCGCACATGGCCGACGCTGCTGACCATTTTTGGCACAAAAATCGACCCCAGCAAAAAGCCCGCGAAATAACCAGACATGATGAAGCCTGTGGTCAAATCGCCAAAAGATAAGGCTTCGGCACGGTTGCCCAATAACGCCCCTTGCAGGCCGTTGCCGGCCATGAAGAGGAAAATGCCAAAAAATAGTGTCCACGAGGACAGCAAAGCAGACCGCATAATTCTAATCCCGCATCAGAAGATTTCAAAAAAGTAAGAAAAAAGCGAACCACTCAACGCTATATTTGCTCAATACTCTCTTTTTTACGACTTGCCTATATATTTTTTGATTAAGGGCGAGATTGATGACGTAAATGCAGCTATTTGATCATCAAGCGCGACCATATTGGGGGCGTTGAAATGGGCGGCCATGGCTTTTGGTAAAGCGCTTGTTTCATCATCACTTGCCGCAGGGGAGACTTTGGTTAATCGCATCCAATGAATGATGTTGGTATAGGCTTTGGCGGCTTTCATGATGGTTTCCGCCTCGCCGCTATCGAGCAGGTTTTGGTCTTCAAGCCCGGGGGCGGCATCAATACTGCGCCGGATGAGCGGCATATCAACCGCCTTGGGGTGCAATTGCCGCATCGCCATGAGCAGGTCAATATCCATGATGCCGCCTTCAAGATGCCGCAAATCATGCCCTGATCGTGGCGGATGCGCTTTTTGAAGGCGCGATCGCATCTCATGGGTTTCAGCCGCAAGGCTCGCCGCATCATGGGCTGATTTAATGATGGCGGGGATGATTTTTTCCAAGGCAAGCCGCGTATCATCCGCGCCAATACCGCCGATAATCCGGCTTTTCACCAAGGCCAAATGTTCCCACAACCAAGCGTCATGGCGTTGATAATGCTCAAACCCGTCCAGTTTCACCGCAACGGGACCAGAATTGCCCGAAGGCCGAAGCCGCATATCGACTTCATAGCATCGCCCCTCGGCGGTGAGCGACGACAGCGCGTTGATAAGTTCTTGGCTGAAGCGGGAATAATAAAAATGACCATCGAGCGATTTCTTGCCATCCGACATCACCCCGTCTGGATGATCATAGATAAAAATCAAATCGAGATCAGACGTGACGGTCATTTCTTCGGCGCCGCAGCGTCCTAACGCCATGATCGCGAGGCTGCCTTCGGGCATATCGCCAAAGCGCCGGTTGATTTCACGATGCACCAGCGGTAAAGCGCAACGGATTACCGCATCGGCCACGGCGGTGTAATCAGCGCCAGCCTTTTGGCCATCAATCACCCCTTGCAGCAATTGGGTGCTGATCTGGAATTTCCATTCGCGGCATTGCCGCCTGAGCAGGCTTAACCCATCTTCATAAAACTCAAGATTGTTGATCGCGGCCATGAGCTGGTCTTCGCGGTCAGGCCAATCGTTGATCGGACGCCAGAAATCACGATAGAGCAAAGCATCCGCCAGAATAGGATGTTTGCTGATGTCATCGGCCAGCGTTGGCGCCGATAGGGTGATGGCCATGATCATGCTCGTGATGTCGTCATGGCTATCCATCAAGGAAAACAATTGAAGCCCCGCCGGCAGGCTTTCCACCAATCGAACAAAACCCGCAAAACTCGCGTCAGGGCTTTCGGTCTCCGCGCATTGGCTTAGCAGTTTCGGCAAAAGTTTTTGCATCATTTCCCGCGCCCGGCTCGAGCGTGTGGCGGGGATTCGACCCGCCAACCAGCCTTGGGTGGTGTTGATGATGGTTTGAGGATTCGCATAGCCGAGCGTCGACAATTGATCCGCCAAGGCCTCGTCATCAAGGCTCAACATATTTGTTTCAGGGCTAGACGGCAGCAGCGTTTTGATCAAATCATGGGTGTCCGAAGTGACTTGATCGCTGAGGGTGATGACGGCGGCCTTGAACGATGCAAGGTCATCCAATCCGCAAAATTGCGCAAAATTTGCAAGGGTATCTTCCGCCTTGGGCAAGTGATGGGTTTGGGCATCCCCCATCATTTGCAAGCGATGTTCAAGCCGCCGCCATACCAGATAAGCCTCAGCAAGGCCTTGGGCGGTCGCATCGTCAATCCAATCGTTTGTTTTCATCTCATTAAGGGCGGCAAGGGTTGATCGTTGGCGCAAATTGGCCTCGCGACCACCGGCGATCAATTGCTGGGCATGGACAAAAAATTCGATGGAACGAATGCCGCCAATCCCGTTTTTGACGTTAAAGCCAAGCAGGTCTTGAGGGCGGGCTTCACGCCGCAACATAATTTTCAAATCATCAAGCACCGTGTAATCAAAATACCGCCGCCAGATAAAAGGGGTTAAATCCTTAAGGAATCGATCCCCAGCCTCACGATCACCACCGACGGGCCGCGCGCGGATAAAGGCGGCGCGTTCCCATGTGCGAGCCAGGCTTTCGTAATAGATCATCGCGGCTTGTTGATTGATCGCCACTGGCGTTGCCCCGGGGTCAGGCCGCAATCGCAAATCAACACGCCATCCAATGCCATCCGCCGTTGGCGTTGACATTAATTTTGTCAGCCGCCGCGTGTGTTGAATATACCGCTTGGCCGCGTCGTGATCATCAGGGTCATTTTGGGTGATGATGATCAGATCAATATCAGACGAATAATTGAGCTCCCCAGCGCCCAGTTTGCCGAGCGCAAGGATAAACCAGTTTTGCTCAGGGTTTTCCTTTTGCGTCAACCATGCGGCGGTGTGATCAACGGCTGTTTCGGCCGCGTGACTTAACCAGCGCAAGTGATCGTTCACAGGATGAAGCGATAACAGATCGGTGATCGCCACCACATGATTAACGCGGCCACGGTAAATCCGGATCGCCGCCATGACCTGATCATCGTTGCGAGCGGTTTTGAGGCTTTCAGTGAAATCATCTTCGGCGGAGGCGATGATCGCTTCCGCTTGCCCCGCGATGATCGCCGATTGATCGCTCTGGTGGCGGTTAAACAGGCGGTCAAGATGAGGGGCAAAAAGAGCCGCTTTTGCAAGAATAGCCTCAACGCTATCCTTGTTTTTGGCCATGTCTTTCAAATGTTGCGTTGACAGCACAGGATCAAAAAGAGAGGGGATGCGTGGTTCTTCCATGACTTTAATCCAGCACAATGCGTCCTTCATTTAGGATTTTTCGCCCCGTCATCCAGCATCGGATAAACAAAAGCAAACTCCCCGCTGAAAGCCCGTAAAATAAGCCCCACCAGACGCCAATAGGCCCCCAGCCCATTTGTCCCGCGAGGTAAATGCCGCTCGCCACGCCAATACACCAATAACTGAAGATCGAAATAATGGCGGGCCAGCGGGTGTCGTTGATGCCGCGCAGAACCGAGGTGAAGACGGATTGCAAGCCATCGACCAATTGGAAGATCGCCACGATGATCACCATGGGGATGGCGACAGCCATAACATCGCCAAATAAAGGATCAGCAGAATTGAGGAACAGCGCGATAAATCCTTTCGTCCAAATCAATAAAACCACGGTGAGGATCAGGGTGATGGCTATGGTCACCGCAATCGCGGCAATGGCGGCATTGAGCGCTTCTTGAGGGCGTTTTGCGCCAGCCTCATGACCGACGCGAATGGTGGAGGCCTGACTGATGGCAAGAGGCACCATATAGGATACAGCGGCGATTTGATTGGCAATTCCCGAAGCGGCCACCGCGACTTTGCCATAAAGGCCGATATAAAATCCGGCGACAATAAACATCCCCGTTTCCGCAAAAAGCGTCACGCCAATCGGCAGACCAACGATCAACAATTGCTTCATGATATTGAGATCAAGCCGCAACAGGCGAGCAAATGGTCGGGTGAACCGAAACGGCTTTTGGGTTTGAAT
>CAJXME010000168.1 GCA_913056245.1 uncultured Alphaproteobacteria bacterium
GGAATATGCCGGCTATCGGTGGTCACCATAGGGCCTTGACCTTGCGCCTTATAAAGGGCTTCTTCAAAATTAATGTCCCGCGCCTTGAAATTAGGCGTCGCGGCGTTTGAAATATTGGAAGCAAGAATCATATTGCGTTTCTGGCGCAGCATCAGCGCTGATCCATGAAAACCAAGTTCTCCAGCAATTCCCTTCATGTCCATTTCCATCTATAATTAAGTGTTCAGCAAATTTGTTTTTACCGATCGGTTTGGTTCGATTTTTGCAAGAACGATGCCAACAATCGAACGAGGTGAGAAAATGAAAGCGACCATTGAAAATACAGGCGGCATCCCCAGCCATCTTTCCGCGATGACCATTAAGGTGCGTGACGCGGTGATCCAGAAATGCGAAGGCCAGAATCTGGAAGAAATGACGCAATTCATTAAGCAATTGCTGGAACATGAAACCAATGAGCAAAAACGCCTCGGTGTGCTCGCGGCGCGGGTTTATTTATTGCGGGAAAAAATCGCTTTTCTGCTGGAGCAAGCCTTTGATAGCGATACCGCGGAGATGATCCGCCAGCGCCATTCTGAAAATATGGAAAACCTCAAAAAACCAGCCGGCGCACAGAAAAAATCAGCCAAGAAAGACGAAAAAAATGAAGAGGTGGCGACAGAAGGCGATGGCTGGATGCGCTTGCGCATCTTAGAAGATTCTGAAGTAAACGAAATTCGTTTCCCTGCCGGAGTGGTGATCGACGTTCATACTAGCGATGCGCAGAAATTGGTCGATGCGGGCAAGGCCGAAAAAATCATCCAAGACAGCGCTGATAATAATGATACGGGCGATGCCGACACTGCCGCCGCTGAAACAACGGACGAGCAGCCCAAAGCCGAAAGCGCAGATCAAGCGCCAGAAGAGGCCAAATCTGATGATGCCGCTGATGATGCCAGTGACGATGCGGAAGAGACGGCGGCGGAAAATGATAAAACTTAAAGGGAAAGACACGCTCGTGGCTTCGTCTGTTTTCACCCGTCGAGATTTACTCAAAACTATCTGGCCGGGGATTGTCGCTTTCACCGCCGGGCCATTGATGGCTGGCTGCGAGCGTTTTCGTCATGAAAAATACGCCTGCTCCTCAAATAAATTGGGCATTGTCGAAATTATTGTGAATGATGATCGGGCCGGGGCATCGGTCACCGTCACCAAGGTCACGGGCGATACAGTGATGACCATTGGCAATATCACGGATGATGAAATGATCATGGCCAATGATCAACTGGTGCTGATCATCAATCGCAATTCTGGGGTGATGCAAGCGACGGCGGGCAAAGTGACCAGTTACATCACTTGCGAAAAAACCTTATTCACCATGTAGGGTATCAATCACTTTGCCTATGGGCAGAGGTTATTCATCGCGCTCGCGCAAGTTTTGTTCAAGATCAGCAAACCAACTCAGCCGCGCGTGGGTCTGGCTTTCGAGTTTTGAAAGACGAAGGACAATAGCGGTCAGGCGTTCACGATCTTCGGCAGCGGCCTTCAGATGGCCTGCTTCCAAATCATTCTGCAAATCATCAAGATGTTGTTGCAACTCCGCCTGAACGGACGGCGAGGGTATAGGGGACGGTGGTCCGCCTTCCCCAACAGAAAACGCATCATCAAGCAACCGCTCAATGACGTTACAATAATGTTCAACAGTCAAAACTGTCATCAGAACAAACTCCTGATGACAGTTTAGCTTTTCAGATCGCGATAGGCATCCATTAACGCGTCAGTAATCTGATCCACATCAATTGGATATTTGCCTTGAGCAATCGCATTTTTAATGCGTGCAACCGCTTCAGTGTCGACAGGTGGCTTTTCAGCCAATTGGGCAACTACCTTTGGGGTGTCGATGCTGTTATCCACTGAGGCTGTTGGCAAATCTCCAACCGCAGATGAACCAGAAGTGCTGAGATCAGCGGCGGCGTCGTTACGACGCTGGCGCGGAACATCAATCCTGTTCATTGTGTTTTTAATTGACTCAACCATTGGTCTAGCCTCCTCAGACATGTTAACGACCCACCGGAGAAATATTTTAGTGCATTGGTGAAATTTTTCTCAAACCAATCACTTTTCCAATAATGGTCTTTCCGCTCGACAGATTTTCGACCTTCACCGTCTCGCCAGATTGCCCATTTTGCAACGAAATCCCAGACATTTCCACATAAATTCCGTTAAGCGAATAAGCGATTAAGACGGGTTTTTTTTCTTCGACCAGATAGCGTGGCTCCAATTGGCGAGATTTGATGGGGTTTTTGGCGGTGATCGGTGTCCGCACCTGCCGCCCGATCACATCATCGGCGCTATGAAAGACGCCATAATTTTGCTGCGCTGAAATCGAAACCTCGATGACATCCTCCGCCATGATCATTTCGCCTTTCACCACGCTTCGGTTTAAGGCCAGCGCCGTGAGTGAGCCGGGCTTATCAGCGGATTTAATTTTACGGTTTTTAGGGCTTTGGGTGGCGATTTTGCCTCTGGGCTGATCCAATTCCACCCGCACCAAATGCCGCCATTGGGGGTCTTGGGGACAGGTGACTTTAACGGTTTTCCAATTGCTGAAAAGCGGGGCGACCGTCACACCCCCGGGGCAAGGGTTATGGATTTCGGCGGGGTTAATTTGAGGGCTGCCAGTGATCTTGTGGCGGCTCAGTACAGCCGTAATGGCGCGACCGATATCAGCGCCGGTTAAGGGTTGCTCAGCCGCGATCGCGGGCAAGGCCAAGCCAAGCCCTAACGTCGCCATCACCTTAACTGCCAAAGAAGAAAATCTGGTTGCGATTGTCGGTCGTATTGCTTGGTGTGTCATTGGGTGTCCCCATGATTAACGCTTTGATTTCATTCAATGATGGCAAGTGCAGGGTTTTATCCGCATAAAGGTAATGAGGATTGTTGCGGACAAAAGCGTGCTTGTTTTTCATGACGATCGCCATTTCAATAAACCGCATATTAAGACCGCTGCCGGCATAATGTTTTTCCATGACATGGCTCAAGGTTTCACCCGCGCCAACCTTATGTTTAGCGGAATAATTTTCATCCAAAACAAACGGGTTGTTGGAATCCGAATAAGCCGATGATTGCCCGGGATATTCAAGGACGATCAAAGGCGTTTGGCCGAAAGCCGTAAAGGGGGCGAGGCTTAACACGCCCACCATCAAAAAACGTTTTAAGGTCATCATTGGGCTAACTCCATAAATTCAACGGTTTTTCCCGCCAGTTTGGCCAAATCACGGTTGGCGTTCAACGGCACCAATTGCGCTTGCCGATCCGTCAAGGATGTGACGCGCAGCACGGTCCAGTTCATCTCGCCATTGCTGGTCACCGCCAGCGAATATTCATTTAACCCCTGGTTGCGGCCAAAGGGAACCGAAAGGCTATTGTTGTTCAGAACCAACTGGGCTTGCAATGGCTCACAAGACATTCCATTAATCGCGTCATCCACCACATTGGGGATATAATCGAGCATCATCGCGGTCAGATCATCGCGGGTTTTTTTGGTCAATTGATCGATCGTGGCCAGTGGCGTTGACCGGTTGATCGGGATTTGCACGCGTGTCGATTTACTGAAGGCTTTATCGTAACTGCGGCCATGATAGCCGTGCAAGGTGAGGGTCAAGAGGATATTTTCTTGGCGGATCAAGCCTGAACCAGAGCGTTCATGCGTCATCCGAATTTCAGGCACCAGCGCGAAATCACCATCGCTCACCCGAACGACGCCGCCGGTCAGCGCGGCGTAATCAAAGGCGTCATTGTTATTGGTCAGATGCGAGGCGGAAAAGGCTTTGCTGCTGGCATCGTGGAGGGCAATTTTGTCTTGCTGGGCAAGGGATGTCACCATATTCCGCATCAAGAC
>CAJXME010000169.1 GCA_913056245.1 uncultured Alphaproteobacteria bacterium
TGCGCCTGCTGGCAAGACTTCAAACGTCACTTCGCCATTGGTCAACGCCGTGACATCAGCCATGAAGTCTTTCAACATCGCGACTTCGTCAGATTTTGCACCAATCACTGCCTGAACACGAATATGCACTTCTTTGGCTTGTGCAACACCAGCAACAACCAGTGCCGAAAGACCAAGACCTGCCATCGCGACAGTTTTGGTCATAGATTTAAGATTCAACATCTGTTTCCTCCATTTAACGCGTCTCGTTCAGTGATTTGAACCCGATTGTCGACGCTCAGCAATCCGGCTCTCATTCAACAAATCACTTTACTCCATCCGCCGAAGCGAATTCCTCTACACACCGGCAAGCGGTGCAATAACCTCCAGTTTCACCAACCCTTTGTACAACATCTCAAAGGTCAGATAGATCAGCAGCACCAAGCCTAGCCAGGATAACCACTTATATTTCAACATGATGCGCATGATTAACTGGGCAAAAAACGCCATCATGGCAATCGCCAGCCCCAACCCAAAAACCAATAGCGTCACATTTTCATGCGCGATCGCCGCCACCGCAATAATGTTATCGATCGACATCGATACATCGGCCATCAGAATGGTCACCAAGGCGCGGCGGAAACTATTGCCATCGCCGGTTCCGGTTTCCGTGTTGGCCTGCGCCATCTTGGCTTCGGCTTCTTCGGGGCTGGTGGAATTAAACTCTTTCAAGTCGTTGTAAAAACGCCAACAGACCCAAGCGAGCAGCGCCGCGCCAACCAATAAAATCCCGGGCAATTTCAACAAATACGTGGCGGTCACCGCGAAAACAATGCGCAAGCCCGCCGCCGCGGCCATGCCAAAGAAAATTGCCCGTTGACGATCTTTTGGTGCTAATCCAGCGGCGGCCATGCCGATGACCAAAGCGTTATCACCCGATAGAACGATATCGACAAAAATGATCTGGATGATATCTAAAATGATTTCCATCATGCCACGCTATCCTCAAGAATCATAGCCGCTGCCTTTTCGCCGATCATGATGGCGGGAGCATTGGTGTTGCCGGAAGTGATGATCGGCATAATCGACGCATCCGCCACCCGCAGACCAGTGATCCCCCTCACACGAAGCCGCTCATCAACCACCGCCATGTCATCTTGCCCCATCTTGCAGGTGCCCGTGGGGTGGTAAATTGTTGTCGAATGGCTCCGCGCCCAATCAAGCAAAGCCTCATCGTCATTGTCATTGATGCTGGCGCTGGGAGAGAATTCTTCCGTGATCATCGATTTCACGGGGTCGGTGCGGCAGATTTGGCGGGTAATTTTCAACCCCCGCACAAGCGTATCGCAATCGGCTTTGGTCGAGAGATAATTAGGATGAATCGCCGGATAATCCGCCATTGACGCTGATTTCAACGCGATATGCCCCGTGCTTTCAGGGCGCAATTGCAAGACCGAAGCGGTAAAGGCCGAAAACCGATGAGGGCCATCGGCAGGGTTATCCGCGCTAAACGGCTGAATATGGAATTGGATATCCGGGCGATCCAAGGCGGGATCAGATTTCAAGAAGCCTGTCCCCAAAGACGCCGCCATTGCCATTGGCCCTTGGCGGGTGAAGGCGTATTGCATGGCCATGCCCATCAGTTTGAAGAGATTGCGGCTATCGGTGTTGATCGACCCGCTGGTGCATTTGTAGACCGGCCGCGCTTGCAGATGATCTTGCAGGTTTTTCCCCACGCCTTTTAATTCATGAACCATCGCAATGCCGTGGGATGTCAATTCATCAGAAGCGCCAATCCCAGAAGTCATCAGCAATTGCGGTGAGGCAATCGACCCCGCGGATAGCACCACTTCCTTTGACGCCGTAATCGTCACAGGCTTTCCTTTAATCGAGGCGGTCACGCCAGTGGCGCGCTTGCCATCAAAGACCAGCCCCGTGGTCATGCAATTGGTGATGATATCAAAATTAGCGCGGTGGCGAGCAGGCTTCAAATACGCCACCGCCGACGAACAGCGCAGGCCATTTTTCATGGTCATCTGAAAACAGCCAACGCCTTCTTGATCGCCCGCATTGTAATCAGGATTGCGCTTGTATCCTGCATTCACCGCGGCATCGACCCAAGCGTTGACGACATCGCGTTCGACTTGGTTTTCCGAGACATTCAAAGGCCCGCCCGTGCCGCGATCGTCATGGGCAGGGCCTTCCCAGTTTTCGGCTTTCTTGAAATACGGCAGGACGTCATCCCATCCCCAGCCTTTATTGCCCAATTGCGCCCAATGTTGGAAATCTTCGGCTTGACCGCGCACATATAAAAGCCCGTTGATCGACGATGACCCGCCCAAGACTTTGCCCCGCGGCCATTTGATCGAGCGGCCGTTTAAGCCCGGGTCAGGTTCGGTTTGATAGCACCAATCGGTATTGGGATTGCCCATGGTGCGGAAATAGCCAATAGGAATATGTATCCATGGATAGGTATCGCGCGACCCCGCCTCAAGCAAAGCCACGCGAAAACGGCGATCTTCGCTCAAGCGACTCGCCACCGCGCATCCGGCAGAGCCAGCGCCAACCACGATGAAATCATAATTCAACGTATCCAAAGGCAAATATCCCCGGGGCAAAAATCCCCATAAAACTCAAAAAAACAATAACTATTGACATAAATATCATTTTTTGAGACTTTTAATCTCATATTTATGTTTTCACGATTCGAATGACTTGACAAGCGAAATATCAAACCATGGCGGCAACCCCTGAAAATCCTAACCCTTTGCCCGATCCTTTAATGGCTCATGACGAGGCTGATGCGAATAAAACGCCGCCGAATCTTCGGATGCTGGCGATCATCAGCCTGATCGCGAATCACGGGCAACCGATGGGCGTTCAAGAAATGATCAGCGCCCTCCGTTGGCCAAAACAATCCTTGCATCGGCTGGTGCAATCTTTGGTGGATACAGGCTATATGGAACGTCAGGGGCGGCGATACGCGCCTTCTAAGAAACTGCTTTCTCTGGCCAATGGCATTTTGCACTTCGCCCCTGATCTCCATGCCCGGCATCGGATTTTGACCCAGCTTTCCGCCGATAGCGGTGAGACGGTCAATTTTGTCATGCCCATGGAAGATGGCATGACCTATGTGGATCGTGTCGATACCAATTGGCCGTTTCGGATTCTCTTGCCGATTGGTTCATCGGTGCCGTTTCATTGCACCGCCAGCGGAAAGACGTATTTGGCGTCGATGCGCGGCGATCAGCGGCGGCGGTTTCTAGCGGGGCTAACCCTTGATCAGCATACCGATAATACCCACACCAACATCGCCACCCTCGAAAAAGAATTGAAGGTCATTCGCCGCCAAGGCTACGCGCTGGATGATGAAGAATTCTTTGAGAATATGTACGCCATTGCCGTGCCTGTTTTTGATCCACAAGGCCGTTTTCACGCCGCCCTCGCCACCCATGGCCCAAAGCAACGCTTTAACCAAGATCAAGCCTTAGCCCTGGTGGATCGCTTGAAAGACTACGCCGCGCAAATCACCGCCTTGACCTTTGATGCCCCGTCTCGCGATAATGCCTCTCATGACGATAGCACCCCTGAAGACATTTGATCAGATTATTAATGATCGCGGCTCGAAATACGCGGTGTCTGGCGGCGGCGTGACCTCCAAAGCCGATGCCCTAGCCATGGTCAAAACCTTGAAAAAAGAGAAACGCTTTGCCCGCGCCACCCATAACACTTGGGGGGTGATTTTAAGCGATGGTGGGGCGATCAAAAACGATGATGGTGAAGGCGGCGCTGGGATGGTCATTATCCGCATGCTCGAACGCGCGGGTTTAGAAGATCATCTGATTATTGTCACGCGCTGGTTTGGCGGAACGCAACTGGGGGGCGATCGCTTCCGGC
>CAJXME010000170.1 GCA_913056245.1 uncultured Alphaproteobacteria bacterium
AAGGGCGAGCCTCAATATGGGGTCGTTGAATTTCGGCCTTTTCCCCTTATTGGACAAATACAAAACCTTCAAGCATGAATGGGAACCGGAATTCCTAGCCATGACCAATGATTTCATTTTCAAAAATACTTTCAAAGATATAGAGTATGTTCTTAAGGATTTAGGCGAAGGTCAAGGCACGAAATTTGAACTGGAATGTTATGACCTTGGCCATCTTTATAACGTCGCGCATTTTGTCGATCGCGGGCTGATCAAGCCGCCGTTTTTCTTGCAACTGATCTATGGCATTCTTGGCGGTGCTGGCGCTGAACTTGATAACCTTGTCCATATGAACCGCGTGGCCGATCGCCTGTTTGGGGACGATTATGAATGGTCGGTGCTGGCGGCGGGGAAAAATCAAATGGGCTTTGCGTCGACCGCGAGCCTTCTAGGGGGCAATGTTCGCGTCGGGCTTGAAGACAGCCTCTATATTGGCCGAGGGCAATTGGCGGAAAGCAACGCCGATCAAGTGGCTAAAATCAGACGCATTGTTGAAGATTTATCGCTGACCGTCGCGACGCCCGATGACGCGCGTCAACGTTTGGCGCTGAAGGGCGGCGATCAGGTCGGGTTCTAAAATACACAAAAGGGGAAAGACATGACTTACGATAAAAAATTCTTAATCAACGGCGAATTGGTTGACGGCATGGGCGACGCAATTCCCGTGCTTAATCCAGCAACGGGCCAAGAGATTTGCAGCATCAACGAAGCCACGCCAGAACAAGTGGACGCGGCGGTGCGCGCCTCGCAAGAAGCCTTCACCGGATTTGCCCGCAAAACACCAGGTGAACGGTCTGGGCTTTTGCTGGAAGTCGCCAATCGCCTTGAGGCTGACATCGATGCCTTCGCCGCTTTGGAAAGTCTTGATACCGGCAAGCCTTTGGCGGCGGCGCAAGATGAAATGGGCGCTTGTGTTGATCTCTTTCGCTTCATGGCTGGTGCGGTTCGCAATATGAGCGGCATCGCCGCTGGCGAATATATGGAAGGCTTCACCTCGATGATCCGCCGCGACCCTGTGGGCATTGTGGCGAGCATCAGCCCTTGGAATTACCCCTTGATGATGGCGGTCTGGAAATTAGCCCCGCCTCTTGCCACGGGATGCACCATGGTGCTAAAGCCTTCGGAATTGACACCGCTGACCACCCTTAAAATGGTGAATATGCTGGCCGATATTTACCCCAAAGGCGTGGTCAATATCATCTCAGGCCGGGGGCAAACCACGGGCGATCGGTTGATCAACCATGATGGCATTGAGTTTATTTCGCTGACAGGCTCAATCCGCACCGCTTCACGGGTGCTGGAAGCGGCGTCGAAAACCATTAAGAACACGCATCTCGAACTTGGCGGCAAAGCCCCGGTGATCATTTATGATGATGCCGATGTCGCCAATGTTATCGAGAATCTAAAGATGTTCTCGTTTTATAACGCGGGTCAAGATTGCACCCAGCCTTGCCGCTATTATGTCGCCGATCGCATTTATGACAATTTTGTCGCGGATATGGCGTCAGCCGTCGCCTTGATTAAAACCGGCCAGCCCGATGCTGATGATACGGAAATGGGCCCTATCATCACCGCCGATCAATTCAAACGCGTCTCCGGTGTGCTCGACGATGTCGCCGCCAATAAGCATCTTGAAGTGGTGACCGGCGGCAAACCGATGCAAGGCCAAGGCGGAAGCGGTTTCTTCATTGAGCCAACCCTGATCGCCAACGCCAATCAAAGCGATATGGTGGTGCAGGAAGAAATCTTTGGCCCTGTGGTCACCGCGACGCGATTCAACGATGTTGATCAAGCGATTGCTTGGGCGAATGATACGCGCTACGGGCTGTCGGCTTCGGTCTGGACGGAAAATGTCGGCCGCGCCATGCAGACGGTGGCTCGCCTACGTTACGGCATCACTTGGGTGAACACCCATTTGGTCGGCGTTTCTGAAATGCCCCATGGCGGGATGAAATCATCGGGCTATGGCAAAGATATGTCGATCTACGCGCTCGAAGATTACACCGTGCCGCGGCATATCATGATTGCGCATTAAAGGGATGGTCGAATGGCAAATCTGAAAGGCCGGGTTACGCTTGTAACAGGCGGCAGCCGTGGGATTGGTGCCGCGATTGTTCATTCGCTGGTGGCGAATGACGCGGTGGTGATCACCTGCGGTCGCGGCGCTCGGCCTGACCACCTCCCCAATGATGTCGATTGGCTCTCATTAGACGTCAGCCAATCGGATCAAGTGGCGATGATCAAAGATCACATTGAAAACCGCTATGGCAGGCTTGATGGGCTGGTGAACAATGCCGGGGTTCAAGTCGAAAAAACCACCACGGAAAGCACTGATGACGATTGGGATTTGGTCATGGGCATCAACGCCAAAGGGGTGTTTTTGATGTGCCGCGCTTTTATTCCGATGATGGCCGCGTCAGGAGGCGGGGCGATCGTTAATATCGGCTCTATTTCAGGCCATCACGCTGACCCTTCCATGGCGCTTTATAACGCCTCCAAGGCCTTTGTTCATGGCTTGACGCGATCCATCGCCGTTGATCATGGCAAAGACGGGATCAGGTGCAACGCCATTTGCCCCGGCTGGATCATGACGGGCATGGCCGATGCGGCGTTTGATCTCGCCCAAGACCCGGAACGCGCCAAAACCGATGCGTTGGCGCGTCATGCGGCTGGCCGATTTGGTGAGCCTCAAGACATTGCCAATGCCGCGCTTTATCTATTGTCCGATGACGCGGCTTTCGTCACCGGCCAAACCTTAACCGTGGATGGCGGCCTTGTTGCCGCCTCCCCTTTGCAACCTGGCCTGTTTTAGGCCAATCCTTTTTGAGATGAGATCACGATGACCCCTTCCCCTTCACCAGCATCATCCATTCAAACCGTAGGCATTGTTGGCTCAGGCGTCATCGGCGCCAGTTGGAGCGCGCTGTTTCTTGCCTCTGGGCATGACGTGATCAATTATGACCCTGACCCAGACAACGCCCAAAAAACCAACGCTTATATTGCCCAAGCCTGGCCAAGCCTAGGCGAGTTAGGCTTGATCACCGACAAGGCATCGCCGTCACGCATCCGCTATGTCGACACAGCCGCTGATGCGGTAAAAGGCGCTGACTTCATTCAAGAAAGCGTGCCGGAACGCCTCGATATCAAACTCAAGACTTATCAAGAGATTGAGCCGGCGCTGGGCGATGGCGCGATTGTCGCCACCAGTTCGTCAGGGTTATTGCTCAAGGATATGCAACAAGGCTGGTCGGACCCGTCGCGGTTTATCCTTGGCCATCCTTTCAACCCTCCGCATTTGATCCCATTGGTGGAATTGCTTGGCAATGATCAGACCGCCGATGGCGTCTTGGATACCGCCGCCACTTTCTATGAATCCTGCGGCAAAGAAACGATCCGCGTCCTCAAAGAAGTCCCTGCCCATGTCGCCAACCGCTTGCAAGCGGCGCTGTGGCGTGAGGCCATTTCGCTGGTGGCGCAAGGCGTGGCCAGCGTCGAGGATGTCGATAAGGCCGTGACCGCAGGGCCTGGTTTGCGCTGGTCGGTGATGGGGCCACATATGCTGTTCAGCCTTGCGTCAGGCGGCGGCGGGATCGATACGTTCTGTGAGCGTTTTGGCCCCAGTTTCAAAACATGGTGGGCAAGCATGGACACGCCTGATCTTACCCCTGAAGTCATCGCCATGCTGAAAGACGGCATCACCGAAGAAGAGGCTGGCCGTGATTTTGAAGCGCTTACCGAAGCAAGCATAAAAAGACAAGTCAAAGTAACCCCAAAAGAAAACACAAGGTATGATAGCCCCTAGTCTACTAACGCCGAAGCGTTGAGGTTTCTTGCTG
>CAJXME010000171.1 GCA_913056245.1 uncultured Alphaproteobacteria bacterium
GCAGGCGTTGACGATAAATTCCATTATGTCTCCACCGCTGGCGGCGCTTTTCTCGAATGGATGGAAGGCAAAACCCTGCCCGGGGTGGCCGCGTTGTTGGGGCAAGCCTAATGGCTTTATCGCTAGAGGCTGTTGTTTTTGATCTTGATGGCACGCTGGTGCATTCGTCGCCGGATATTGCCCATCATATGAATGTCGCTTTTTCATCATGCCTAAAAATCGACGGGCCGTTTTCCGAAGATAACGTGGAAATGTTGATCGGAGGCGGGCTGAAAGATGTGATCTCGCGCGGCTTCGAAAAGATTGGCCATCCCACCGATGACGTGCTTTTTAACGAAGTGTTGACAACCTATCGGCAAATCTATCTGGACGCGCCGGTGATCAAAACCACCCTCTATGAAGGCGTGCTGAAGACGCTCAGTGATTTGCAGAATCGCGGCATTGCCATTGGGCTTTGCACCAATAAAACCGAAGCCACCGCGCGAAAAGTGTTGGAACATTTCGATCTGACGTCTTTTTTTGGCGCGATTGTCGGTGGCGACACGATGCCAACCCGAAAGCCTGAGCCGGAATCACTCTTGCATGCGATCGATCGCGTCAAGGCGAAGCCCCATCAAGCGGTCATGGTCGGCGACAGCAAAGCGGATTTCGGCGCGGCGCGAAACGCGAAAACGCCAATCATCTTGGTGGATTGGGGGTATTCAGCGGTGGATATCACAAGCCTTGGCGCCGATGCGCTGATCAGCCATTACGATCATTTCAATCCGGCTTTGGCAAAATGCGGATTTGCCGTCTGAAAAGACTTTTTTTGGCCATGATCGTCCTATATCCATAGAATAACCTTGGATGAGGAGAGACGCGATGTTTTCCATGTTCACCAAAAAACTAGATTTGCCCGCTGAAACCGATGCGCTGGTTGGGCGTGATGACCCCATCCTGTCGCCGCGCCCCCATGCGGTCACTGGCCGAACCATCGTCCCACCCTTTCCCGAAGGATTGCAGAAACTGCGGCTTGGCATGGGATGTTTCTGGGGGGCTGAACGGCTCTTTTGGCAGACCAAAGGGGTTTGGACGACTTCTGTCGGCTACGCGGGCGGCTATACCAAAAATGCCAGTTACCGCGAAGTATGTTCAGGCGAGACAGGGCATACGGAAGTCGTTGAAGTGGTATTTGATCCCACGGTGATCGATCTTGACGCGATTTTGAAGATTTTTTGGGAAAGCCATGACCCCACCCAAGGGATGCGGCAAGGCAATGATATCGGCACCCAATACCGATCCGCCATTTATGTCGATGATGACGCCACGCTAGAGGCGGTGTTGGCCAGCCGCGACCGCTATCAGGCGGCGCTCACCGCAAGGGGATTGCCCCAGATCACCACTGAAATTGCCAAATCAGACACTTATTTCTTGGCGGAAGATGATCACCAGCAATACCTCTATAAAGTGCCTCACGGCTATTGCGGTTTGCGCGGCACAGGCGTTGATTGCCCCAGCGCGTAATGGGGGGATTTTAGGGCGGTTAATTCTTTGCCCATTTTTGGCAATCAAGGCTTGACGCCTTAGGGAATATAACGCTATACACTTGCAATCGCTTGGCGGAAACGCTGAGCCACGTTATTTTGAATTAACCACGAACCCTTAGAGTAAGCCATGAAAGTCGCTAGTTCACTGAAAACACTCAAGTCTCGTGACCGCAACTGTCAGATCGTTCGTCGTCGCGGCCGTGTCTATGTGATCAACAAGAAAAACCCACGCATGAAAGCGCGTCAGGGCTAATCTGATCGTATTCTTGATGAAGCCCAGCCTTGCTGGGCTTTTTTTATGCGGTAATTTCAGCACCCTGATGGGGGTCTTGCTTGATCCCTTGATTGATTCTTCCCCTGTCCTTTTTATAATGAGGGACTAAATTAAAACCAACCCATCCGCAGATCGAAGCCTTTGAGGTGTCCCCATGCAAATGCCAGAGCCAGATCAAGAGATCATCAATCAGCAGGCGCGGATCGCCGCTGATTTGACCAAATTATTGGGGAAAGACGGCGTCGTGGCGGATCAAAACGCCATGAGTGTTTTTGAAAGCGATGGGCTTAACGGCTACCGCCAAACGCCGATGGTTGTGGCGCTCCCCGCCAATGCTCACGATGTGTCTGCTGTATTGAGTTATTGCCATAAAGAAGGCATCAAAGTCGTGCCGCGTGGGGCAGGGACGTCTTTGTCTGGTGGGGCTTTGCCTTTGGCTGATGCGGTCTTGCTGGGCTTGAGCCGGATGAATCAAATCCTAGACATCGATTATGAGAATCGCGCCGTGGTGGCTCAACCGGGGGTGACGAATTTGGCGATCACCCACGCGGTGGAAGGCCAAGGCTATTATTACGCGCCCGACCCTTCGAGCCAGATCGCCTGTTCGATTGGCGGCAATGTCGCGGAAAATTCAGGGGGCGTTCATTGCCTCAAATATGGGCTGACCACGAACAATCTTCTGGGCATTGAAATGGTCACCATGGAGGGCGAAATCATTCGCCTTGGCGGCAAGCATCTGGATGCTGAAGGCTATGATTTGCTGGGCGTGATGACGGGGTCTGAAGGCTTGCTTGGCATTGTCACGGAAGTCACGGTTCGTATTTTGCAAAAACCCGCGACGCGCAAAGCCCTGCTCATTGGGTTTTCGTCCTCGCTTTCCGCAGGGGAGGCGGTAGGCGCCATTATCGCCGATGGAATTATTCCCGCTGGCATGGAAATGATGGACAACCCCGCCATCAACGCCGCGGAAGATTTTGTCGCCGCGGGTTATCCCCGTGATGCGGATGCGCTGCTCATTGTTGAATTGGATGGGCCAGAAGCCGAGGTTACCGCGCTTACCGATCGTGTGGCCAAAATTGTCGAAGGCAAAGCCGCCACCTCGATCAGGGTGAGTGAAACCGAAGAAGAGCGTGAATTGTTTTGGGCGGGGCGAAAGGCTGCTTTTCCCGCCATTGGCCGAATTTCACCAGATTATTTGTGCATGGATGGCACCATCCCCCGCCGCCAATTGCCCGAAATGTTGAGCCGTATGTCGCGGATGAGCCAGCAATATGGCTTGAGGGTGGCGAATGTGTTTCACGCTGGTGATGGCAATTTGCACCCGCTGATCATGTTCGATTCAAACGCCCCCGGCGAGTTGGAGCGGGCAGAAGAATTTGGCGCGGATATTTTGAGGTCATGCGTTGAACTTGGCGGCGTTTTGACGGGCGAACATGGCGTTGGCGTTGAAAAGCGCGATTTGATGCATGAAATGTTTTCCGAAGATGACCTCAAACAGCAACAACGCTTGAAATGCGCTTTTGATCCCGGGCATTTGCTGAATCCGGGCAAGGTTTTCCCCGTGCTTCATCGTTGCGCGGAATTGGGCCGATTGCACGTCCATCACGGCAAACTGCCGCATCCTGATTTGCCGCGTTTTTAGAAAGCCCTGTTGATGCCCATGATTGAAATTCGCGATCATCGAGACCTGCTCGAGGCCATGCAAAATGCTGTGGCTTCCAAGACGAGCTTTGATTTGCGTGGCAGTGGCCGTCATGTTCATTTCGGGCGCCCCATGGAAACGGATCAGATATTGTCTCTCAAGCCGATGTCAGGCGTGGTGATCTATGAGCCTGATGAATTGGTGCTGATCACCCAAGCCGCCACACCATTGGCGACAATCCTGAAAACCCTTGATGACGCGGGGCAGATGCTGGCTTTTGATCCGCCTTTGGGCGCGCTTGATCCCGCCGATGCTCAAGGCACGATTGGCGGCGTCATGGCCACCAATTTGGCGGGGCCAAGGCGGATGGTTGCAGGCGCGGCACGGGATTATTTGCTGGGCTTCCAAGCCATTTCAGGCCGGGGGGA